>JAHZHV010000221.1:0-1446 GCA_019420085.1 Christensenella sp. | reverse complement strand
CGAGCAGAATAAGACGCTTGCGACTTATACTTATTTGTTCAATACAAGGAACGACGCGCTTTCCGACGCGAAGGTGCGCAAAGCCCTTTCAATTGCGCTCAGCAGAGATGAGATTGTCAATTTGACGGGCGGCCAGCACATTGCTTCAACCGGCTACGTCCCCTCCGGTGTGTTCAACACCGACCGCAAAACGGATTTCGCTACGAGCGGCACCCAGCTCTATAACACTGCCGGCGATCTGGACGGCGCACGTTCATTGTTGAGCGAAGCCGGCAATCCGAGCGGTTCGCTGACAATCAAATTTGTCTACCCCGCTTCGCGCGAGTTGATGAATTCTTACAGAAATTCCTGCAGCTACGCTTCCTATGAGGAATCCATCGCAAACTATGCCAAAGACGTCTGGGGCCAGCTCGGCTTCAACGTGACGGTAGAGGGCGTCTATCCTGAGGATGTAGCAGACGTGCTGGCTGAGGGCGATTTCGACGTCATCGGCGTGGACAACACCATACAATCGGTCGATGCGTTCGGCTATCTTGCGCCCTTCTCCCCGAAATACAGCGGCAATCAGGTTGACGTCGACTTTGAAGCCGATTCCTTTGCCCTGCACTACACCGGACTTCAGGATGACGCGTACGACGCGCTGATCGACGAGATTGTGCATACCTTTGACCGCACCAAGCGCGCCGAGCTGCTGCATCAGGCCGAAGCGATGCTGCACGAGCTTTCCCCTGCGACGGCGCTGTTCCAGTACAACGACAGCTATCTGGTTGCCAGTGACCTGAAGGGCGTTAAGTCCAACTACTACGGCTATCGCATCTTCAACGATCTCAAACTTAAAAACTATGAAGAGATCAATTCAAGAGAGGCGGCGGAATCCTCCGCAGCGGCCGAATAATCAATCTATGCTCTGCGCCCCGGAAAAATCCGGGGCGCATTTCTTTCCGAATTCCATTGCGGGACACGCGCTTTAAATCATGCGATTTTTGGATAAAACTTGTTAAAACCGTTTACTTGCAAGTCCAAGAGATTTGCAAGAAACAGATATTGTACGGCATATTTCTCCGAGTTTTGCCCGGAGCCGTCATTCGCCGGTGTGAATGACGGTTGAATATGTTTTCAACATTTCCATCAAATAAAAGTACAGATCTGACGGCAGGCTTCCGATACATCGTCTGCGGCATGCTGCATCGCTGGATGCTTCTGCTTATCCTCACCATATGGGCAAACCGCTTTTCAAAATATTCTATCACGCGCCCTCTATGCATAACGACGGATTCCTCCTTCGGGCACATGCACGTTTTTTCCTGTTTTTACTACCTTTTCCCCTTGACAAACGATGAAGCATGCGCTATAATCAATGCATACCATTTTGGTAGGTTTAACAGTGCAAATAAAATGACTGAACGGCGGATAACAGCGGCGGCAGCCGGCTGATACTAAAGAATA
>JAHZHV010000220.1:2229-2924 GCA_019420085.1 Christensenella sp. | reverse complement strand
ACCACATCCAGAACCGTTTCATACTCTTTCTCACACCTTTTCATCAAATTCAAGCGGAACCAGCGCCTGATAGCGATTCTGCGCATCAAGCGTGCCTGCAAAAATACCAATCCATGCATCAATTGGCTTGCCATCGCACACGACCCATTGCGGCCGTATACCGGCCAGCATACCTTCCGCGCCGACTGTGCGAAACGGCACAAGGCCTACCTTTGCCTCCAGCCCCATTGCAGCGGCCTGCTGCAAAAAGGAAACGGCGCAATAATGCGGCTTTGTCTGAACAAGATCCGCAAGAACGTCGGCCTGCACCACGATCACTGCAAGATGCGTCACCGGTTCGCGCAGGCTGTGTCCCGTGTCCTGAAACGCCATGCACGTATATGTCTTAGCGCGAATACAAAACTGCAGCGGTACACACTGTTTTTGAATGCGCATTGCTGCAATCCGGCTGCGCAGCCAGGCAAAAAGTCCCAGTGCAAACGCGGTTCCAAGCGCCGCCATATAACCGGCTGTATTGCTGATCCAAAGTCCGGACAAAGGCGCATATGCGGTCTGCGCGCCACAGAAAAATGCGACACAAATACAGGCGCCGCCGCACGCAACGGCAACAAGCCACATTGCTGCCGACAAATGCAGCAGCCTTTTCCACGGCCGCGGTCCGACAACAATCAGTGCCATTGCCGGCGCAAAAACAA
>JAHZHV010000220.1:0-2219 GCA_019420085.1 Christensenella sp. | reverse complement strand
AGCGACAGCACAACCACACCGGCATGCACCGTCAAAAGCCACAGCGCCGCCGCGGCAGCAAGACCCGCGGCAAGAACACTTCTAAGCACACCGCCCCGTACTTCAAGCAGGCGCAGGGACACGCGGATGATCAGGTAATTCATCACCCAACCCGTCAACAGGATTTCTTCTGCATAGACATATGGCATCGCATCCTGTCACGCTCCTTCCCGCATGTTCATCCTATGACACGAACCATGCGAGGCTTGTCGGATGGACGTCCCCTGAAAAAGAATCCTTCGCCATAACAAACAAAAAAGCGCCCGTTTTTTAGAGGACGCTTTTTCCTATTTTATGGCAGACCGCTTTTCAAGGTATGGATTCGTTGCAAAACCTGCATTTGCTGCGCAATATAAATACATTTTAACACCATAGCCAGATCAGGCCGCCAACAATCAATGCTGTGCCAAGAAGCGTCAGCCACGCCCATCCCGGCAATGTTGCAATAATCAGGATCGCACCTACGCCAATTGCCGCAAATGCCGCAACCGTACAAAGGCCGCACCGGCTCCGCATACGATTCACCTCCTCCCGCGTACGCAGTCATTCCTACTGCATCATACAAAAGCGGAAGGATTTTGGTTCCTCTCAAATGAACGCAATATGCACGCAAAAGACCGAGCTTCATACGGATCGATCTGATATGAAGCAGCTGCATCAAAATTTATGTTTTATAATTGTTTGTTCTTGAAGCGTTTCGCTGTATTCAGCCTGTGACCATTCCCCCTGCCCATGCAGGCACGCTGCAAATAAATATGTCATTTCCATGCACAGATGCCACGATACGCGTTTCCAAGCAGAGGTTTCAAACACATGTTCTGATGTTGTTGACATTGTTTCAGCAGAAAAGCACATGCGAATTGATAAAAAAAGATACGGCAGAACGTATGCATACGTTCTGCCGTATCTTATCGTTCCATACAAGAAAGAGCGCCTTCAGCGAATAAAATTCGTTGATACTCTGCTTTCCTGCAGCGGCGCCTGTACACCGGCAGCCTTTGCCGCTTCCATGCAACGCAGGAAATACGCCATATTTCGTGCCAGCGTACGCATAATCTGCATGCCCTCCAGATCCTGCTTGACTTCCTCCGGCGTATTGCCATGCACCATATTCCAATACTGTGATGAAATAATCGGCATCTGCGTAATCGTGAAATATTTATTCAGCTGATCCAGCGCCACCGTAGAACCGGCTCGCCGGCAGCTGACAATCGCTGCGCCCGGTTTAAACTGAAATGCCTGTTTCCCACAATAAAAAATCCGATCAAGAAACGTCGTGATTGCGCCGCACGCCGACGCATAGTGTACAGGCGAACCGAAAATAAAACCGTCGCTCTCCTGCGCAATGGGCAGAATCCGATTCACCGCGTCATCCGCAAAACGCATGCAGCGCCCCGTATTCCTGCAGGCATTGCAGCCGGTACAGGTAAAAAGCGCCTCGCTGCCGATATGCTCGATGCGGCTATCGATTCCTTCCTGTGCAAGCGTCTCTGCTATCTGACAAAGCGCAGCATTTGTGCAGCCATTTTTCCTCGGACTACCGTTAATCATCAAAACCTGCATTGAAAAAATCCCTCCCTCAATTTTTGAACAGTATATCAGGCAACCAGGCAATATGCAATCATACCGTTTATTTTCAGGTATACGGCACGTGAAAACTATGCTATACTATACTGCGACGGAGGTGAAATTATGGCCAAGGCAAAAACCGACGGTACAAAAACCGTCGCGCAGAACCGCAAGGCGCGGCACGATTACTTTATCGAACAAACCTACGAAGCGGGCATTGCTTTGGTTGGCACCGAGGTCAAATCCATCCGGCAGGGTAAAGTCAATCTGCGCGACAGCTTCATTCAGATCAAAAATGGCGAAGCGATTTTGCAGGGCATGCATGTCACCCCCTATGAACAGGGCAATCGCTTTAACCATGATCCGATGCGTCCGCGTACGCTGCTGCTGCATAAGCGTGAAATCATGCGGCTTGATGCGGCAATCAGCCGCGACGGTATGACGCTTGTGCCACTTGAGCTTTATTTAAAAAAAGGGCGCGTCAAGGTTCTTCTTGCCGTCGCCAAAGGTAAAAAGCTCTACGATAAGCGTGCCGGTGAAGCACAGCGCGATGCCAAGCGCCAGATGGAACGCGCACTGCGTCAGCATGGCTGATGCCATATCCCTATCAT
>JAHZHV010000022.1 GCA_019420085.1 Christensenella sp. | reverse complement strand
GTAAAATGTTATAAAATAACAGAGAAGACAGGAAATGTTGTCGGTGTAAAAGCGGTCGATGACGATGATGAAATTATGATTATCAATACCAGTGGGATTATTATCCGTATGAGATGCAGCGACATTTCAGTTGTTGGAAGGATAACCTCTGGCGTGAAATTGATCAATTTAGAACAAGGCGTGACTGTGGCAAGTATCGCGAAAGTACGGCGTGAGGAGGATGATGAAGAAATTTAATATGAATAATCGGAGAGCTCCTGCTATATATTATGGCAGGAGCGTGATTTTTCTGTTGCAGCAGATGCGTATGTACCCGGACATGAATACAGTGTTGAGACGGCAGCGATGCAGGTGCGCATGGCGCCGCAGCACCGGCATACACAGCGCATGATGCGCTTTGCCGTAACGCTGCCGGGCGGTTATCCGCCGATGCAGCAGACACAGTGCCTGCGCGCGCGGCCGGTGATTCGCTCTGTGACACAGCAGCAGGATGCAGCGCTTGCGGTAGGAACGCTGGAATGCGATGTTGTGTATCGCAGCACACAGGAAGATGCGCCTGTGTATGGATTCCATGCATCCATTCCTTTCGAGGAACGGATTGCAAGCGAATGCCAGGTGCAGGATATGATGCTGCGTGCATGGTGTGAACAGACCTCGTGTGCGGTATTGTCCCCGTCAGAAGCGGAATGCCGCGTACAGTTGGAAATGGAAGCAGTCTGCATGCCTGTTCAGCAAATCAATATGGTGACCGGCGTACAGGATGAAGGGCCGCTTCGCACGCCGCAGAGTGCGATTGTTATGACGGTTGCAGGTGCGCAGGATGATTTGTGGCAGATTGCCAAACGGTTTGGTGTATCGGTGGAGGAGGTTGTCGCAGCCAATCCGCAGTATCGAACACAGAGCCTTAAAAACGGTGATAAGCTGCTGCTGTATCGCAGAGCAAGAGCCTGATTGCATAGTATATACTTGCATGCAAAATAAGCGCGTGGCATAATACAGACACAGCTTTTTTGGATGCAGGAGGCGGAATCATGCAGGTAATGGCTTACGCCAAGATCAATTGGACGCTGGATATTACCGGCCTTTCGGGTGCATGGCATACACTGGATATGATCATGGATACGGTATCTTTGTGCGATGAATTGCAGCTTATGCCGGCGCCGGCGGGTGAAATTGAAGTCAGCGGCGTTGCAGATGTTTCCTGCATGCAGCAGAATTTAATTTGGCGTGCGGCACAGGCGCTGTGTACGTATACCGGCACGAAGCATGGTGTGCGCATCGACACGATTAAACGCATTCCTTCCGGTGCGGGACTTGGCGGCGGCAGTGCGGATGCCGCCGCCGCATTGTGGGCCCTGAATGATTTTTGGCAGCTGCATCTGCGCAAAGAGGAATTGCTTCAAATCGGATTGTCGCTGGGATCGGATGTGC
>JAHZHV010000219.1 GCA_019420085.1 Christensenella sp. | reverse complement strand
GCCATGCGGGACATGCAGGATGTTGAGGGATACCGCATGCAAAGCGGTGTCTTGGCAGAATCATCCGTATGGTACGTATCTTCAGCGAAGCTGCGCCCGGTTGGAGAATTGATCCATGTAAACCGATACAACGATGATGATGCCGACAGCAACCTGCTGCCAGTAAGTCTGGACGTTAATCAGAACAAGACCTGTCATTACAACGGAAATAATTAATGCGCCGATCAAGATACCTTCCGCGCGGCCGCTTCCGCCTTTAGAGCTCACGCCGCCGATCGCTGCTGCTGCAACAGCCGTAAGCTGGGTCGTGTCGCCTGTCAGGGGCGAAGCCGAGACAAAGCGCATCATCAGAAGAAGGCCGGATACGGCGCCTAAGAAACCGGAGATCATGTACAGACGTGTCAGCTGCCGGTCAGCATCTACACCGCTTCGTACAAGTGCGTCATGGCTGCTTCCTACGGCGTACGTGCGCAGTCCAAAACGCGTACAGTGCAGAATAAAGACAAAGATCAGAAGAATAATCCAGCTGATGATCATGTTGGGTGTGGCAAAGTTAAACAGCTTATAGTTGGAAAATGAGCCAAGTACACGCGGAAGACCGGTGACTTCCTGTCCGCCGGATATGACGAGAGACAATCCCTTGCAGGCGCTCATTGTTCCAATTGTGGCAAGGAATGGGGACAGCTTCATACGGCTGACAATCGTCCCATTGAGAAAGCCGACCAGAAGTCCGATGCAGACGCCAATGACAATGCCGATTGCAATTGCGAAGCCTTCCCCGACAAGCGGAGAAAATGCGACAATGGACTTTGCGGCACAGACGCCGACCAGGCCGGATACAGCGCCGATGGAAAGATCGATACAACCGGCGATCATGACCATCCCCTCGCCGATGCCGAGGATAATGATTTCTGTCATGTATGCCAGCGTGCTCGACCAATATGCGCCGGAGAAAATGCGCGGCTGAAAGCAGGCAAAGACACAGACTATGACAACAAGTACACCGAGCGTCCAGAATTTTCCGATCCGCTCAAAAGCACGCGCGCGACGGATGCTGCGCTGCATTTTTAGTTCGTGAGCAAGTGCGTCGTGTTTCATGACTTTTGCAATCCTCCTTTTGCGCAGTGCTTTTAGGATTCAACGGTTCTGGAACCGGTAATCCATGCTACAAGATCGTCCAGCGATGTTTCTTCGCGCGATACCGTGGTGACGCTGCGCCCAAGACGGAAAATCGTCATGCGATCACAAACCTGCATGACATGCGGCAGCGTATGACTGATGAGAATGACGGCAATGCCCTGTGCGGCAACCTCTTGGATCAGATGCAACACTTTTTCGGATTCTTCTACGCCAAGCGCGGCGGTAGGCTCATCCAAAATGACAATTTTACTGCCCCATGCAATTACGCGTGCAATGGCAACAGCCTGACGTTGTCCGCCTGAGAGCGTACCAACGGGCTGATCTACCGATTTGATTGTAATTTTGAGACGGTCAAGCACTTCCTGTGTCTGTTGGCGCATTGTTTTGCGATCCAATACGCCAAACAGTTTGCCAAATACACCTTTTTTCAGTACTTCTCTGCCCAGGAAGATGTTGCTTGTAACGTCCAGATGCGGCGCCAGTGCCAGATCCTGATATACGGTTTCAATGCCCGCTTCGATGGCTGCACGCGGATTTTCAAAATCGACCGGCTGATCCTCCATATAAATCTGTCCTTTACTTGCACGATGCACGCCGGCAAGCGTTTTGATAAAGGTCGATTTTCCAGCGCCGTTGTCTCCGATAACCCCAACGACTTCTCCAGGACGGATGTTGAAGTCAATGTGGTCCAACGCGACGATGCTGCCGAAGTTTTTGCCGATCCCTTCGGTGTACAGGATGTAGTTGTCCATGGAACCCCTCGCTTTCATTGTGATGAAATACCGGCAGAATAACGCCGGCATGCGTTCAAGGAAGGCGGTTTCGTGCACGCAGAACTTTTTTGTACTCTGCGTCATTTAAAAGTGCATAGATGCGCATAGCGATGCAGTCACTGACGAGCATTAAAATAACGGTTAAAAAACTGTGATCATAACCGATGGGTTCTTCGACAATGGGAATGAGGATTTCGGCGCTGCGAGCAGCAGGGGAACTTGTATCGCTTGTGACTAGAATTGTAGTTGCACCGCGCTGTCGCGCCATTGCCATGGAAAGTACAATGCTGCGTGCTCTGCCGGACTTGGCAAATGCAAGCAGTACATCGTTTTTTTCAGCAGTGGATGCGGATATGTATTGGTTGGACATGTCTGTACACAGCCGGCTTGCAAGTCCTAAACGTTTGAGACGGATGTCCATTGCGGCGGCAACAAGTCCGCTGCGCCCATTTCCGACCAGCAGCGTTTTTTCTGACTTATAAATTGCATGTGCTGCTTGATCAATTTGATCGTGCTGCAGTATTTGCTGTTGTTGCATGATGGCAGAAATATGGCTTTGTACAACTTTTCCGCATAATTGCTGGGGAGAATCAGATGTTTGAACATCTGCGTAGCGTAGAAGCGTGTCACCTTGTGTTTGCGGAAGACTTCGCCTGTTGTGCACATCAGTTAGAAAACTTTCCCGAAAACTGCGAAAGCTTTCAGCTCCCATCTGTTTAACAAAACGTGTGACGGTTGCTTCACTGGTACCACTACATGCTGCAACTTGACCGATATGCATGGTTGCACATTCCTGTGGTGTATGACATAGATAAAACTGTGCAACTTTTGCGGCCGCTCCGTTTAGATACGGCAGACGGGATCGAATTTGAATGATGATAAGCGGGCGATCAACTGTGTCTTTCATAAATGTATGGGTTCTCCTTGCTGTTTATGATCCGATCGGCTGTGTCCGAGCGAGAAAACACATATGCTTTTTCAGGAAAATCACACACATGAAAATTTGTTTGTTGAAGTAAGTATAGCGGTGAGAAAAAACGCTGTCAAGTATCATTTTTGAAAAAAACAGACAAATTTCGATAAAAAAATACGCCTCCACTTATTTAAAGGGAGACGTACGAAAGATAAAAACGCAAATCATCGATGGGATTGGGTATTATCCAGATCCAGTATTCCCGAGATGGGATCGTATTCCGTTGGCAGTAAATCGTAAAAATCGGTTCGTTCCAGATTGAGGCTTTTTGCCGTTCGCTCCAGTATAATATTGACGCTGGAACCTAATCGGCGGCCGACAAGAATATACAGGCAATCCGACATTGTCAGTTCGACGATACTGGAAAAGGTGTGTCCGTCAAATACACGTGGCTCCGGTGCAAGTTGAATAACAAGCGTGCAATACTGCGCAAGCGGGGATTGCAATGCTGCGGTAAAAGCGGCTGTTTTGGCGCCTGCAGTTTGTGCACGGCGAAAACAGGAGGCAACGTTTTTATACTTTCCCCAGATAGAGAATGTGATGAAAAGATCATCTGGTTGCGCGTAGTTAGCACACCACAGTTGTTCACCCGGATCGGTCAAAAGCTGAGCATGAATACCCAGCCGGGACAGACGAAACCGCAGGCTTTCTGCCGCCAGCGTGGAGCGCCCATTGGTATAGAGAAAAATGCGTTTTGCATGAATGACAGCGTCAGCAAGCATTTCCAGTGTTTGTATATGCAAAAGCGCATATGTATCCTCTAAGGCAGCGGCTGTTTGGGTACAGACACAATTACAGATATGTGTGGCATTGTCACCGCGATGGATATTTTCATAAACAGGAAAGAGACTTTCCAGCGTTTGAGTGCTTTGTGCCAGTTCCTGCTGAAAGGCGTGGTATCCGCTGAAACCAAGTTTGCGTGCAAAACGTGTGATCGATGATTCGCTTATTCCACTTTGCAATGCAGCCTCACGAATGGTCAATTTGGCAGCAGCGGAAGGATCATACGACAGATAGAATGCGGCAGCACGTTCTAATGCTCCGCTTAAGGAAGGAAGAATTTCAGCGATACGCGTTGTTAACTGTCCTTGGTTTTCCATAATGAGTTCCTCTTTCATGGAAGACGGTAGAAACATTTAGCTGAAACGATTG
>JAHZHV010000218.1:1141-6014 GCA_019420085.1 Christensenella sp. | reverse complement strand
CGGAGCAGGCCAGCATCAGATACGGCGAGACGATCGCCTCGGGCCAGGTCTGATTGACGGCGTCGCACAGGCGCTGCCAGGACTGCCCCTGCGTGCGGGAGATGACCGACGGATTCATCGAATGGATGTTGACCACTTCGATGTCGGGGTCATGGATCAGCGAACGCAGGTAGGAGACGGCATAGTCGTCGGTGTCCCGGCCGCACAGGCGCAGGTTTGCCCCGACGCTGGCCTCCGGCGGCAGGACGTTCGTGGCGGCGCTGCCGCTTGCCTGGGTAAAGGCGCACGTCGTGCGCAGCATGGCGTTTAACTCCCCGCCCTGTTTTTTGCAAAGCAGGTCAAGAAGCGGCAGGAAGCACCACAAATTGGCAAAGATCAGCCGGTAGGTAAAATTCGAGTGCCGCCCGAGTGTGTCGAACATCTGCGCAATCGGCGCGCTGAGCTGGCGGCGGAAGGGATGGCGTTCGATGTCGCAGACGGCCTTTGCCAGACGCCCGATGGCCGTATGCGTCGGCGGTGCGGAGGCGTGCCCGCCCGCGCCGTTTAGGCGCAGCTCGGCGTTGAGCATGCCCTTTTCCGCAATGCCGATCAGCGCGCAGGGCTGCGTCACGCCCGGGAAGACGTGATCGACGACCGCGCCGCCTTCGTCGATGACGAAGCCGGGGCGTATGCCGTGTGATTCAAACCAGTCGACCATCGCCGGCGCGGTAATGCCGGCGACCTCCTCGTCGGCGGCAAAGGCGAAGTACATGTCCTGCTGCGGAACAAAGCCTTCGCCAAGCAGCGCCTCGATCGCCTCCAGCGTCGCGCACAGCGTGCCTTTGGTATCCAGCGTGCCGCGGCCCCACATGACGCCGTCTTCGACGACGGCATCAAAGGCCGGACGCTCCCAGAGCGATTCGTTGACCGGCACCACGTCGTAATGCGCCATGAACACCGACGGGCTGTCGGCGGATTTGCCCTTTAGGTGGTACAGCACGCCCGTTTCGATGCGATGCCGCGTGCAGGCGGCGCTCAGGCGCGGGTAAAGCGTTCCAAGCAGCGCGCGGAAGCGTTCAAATTCCGACTCGTCGATTTTTTCCCTGTCATAGTAGGAGACCGTACGGCAGCGAATCATCTGCGCAAGGTCGTCCTGCACGCGCCGGGCGTCAATCGGCGCCGCCACGGGCACTTTCTGCGGCTGCGGCGCGGGGCAAAAGCGCAGCGCGCGCACGATCAGCACGAGCAAAAACGCGGCGATTGCAAGAAGAAGAATCCACCAGAGCATTTGCATCATTCACTCCTTTTTTTTACAGCTTTCCTTTTTTATAGAGGATGCGCGCCGCACCGATGGAGATCAGCGCGCCCACGGGCACAAAGATGCCGACGGAGCTTGCAAGCGACGGCACGCTGATAAACAGCGCCAGCATAAAGACGACGGGCGCCACGGCCAGCTTCGGGTTCTTGGAGATGAACACCACCGCCAGCGCGCCGAACAGCGCCGGAACGATATTGGCAAATGCCGGCGTCAACAGCTCCGATTCCAGAATCGGGCGAAGCGGCGTTAAAAGCAGCACGCCCGCGGCGATAATCAGCGTCGTGACAAGCGAGCTTGTGGCAATGGCGATCGTGGAGACGGCCTCGCCCTCTTCGCTGGAAGCGTCCACGCAGGCAAGCTCCATTGCGCCGAGCGCGCAGGGCACTTTCAAATTGGTCAGATTCCCGGTGACAAAGCCAAGATACGATCCGCCCGTGCCCAGCATCGGCACATACGTCAGCACCTCGATGACGGCAACCGTCCAGAATACCGGCGCCACGCCCAAAAGCCCAAGCAGCACGTCCCGAAGCGGCGGCCAGGCGGCATAGCGCACGCAGATTGCCGCGGGCACGCACAAAAACAGAACCAGCGCCGATAAAATCCAGATGCGGCCGTAGACGTGCGTCATGCCGCGGTAAGTACGTTCCTTGCGGTCTTTTTTCATGAAACGATACACCTGCCTTTCCCTTATGCAAGAAGGTTCGTCAGCGGAATCGACAGCGCCATCGCGCCCAGCATGCTAAGCGGCAGCGCGTAATCCGTCAGCCAGCGCGCGTTCGTCTTCTTATACAAAAGGCCAAGCACGATCATGATACATGCGCTGATGAGCATGACGAACACCGGAATCCAGCCGGTGATTCCCTTTGACACGTCGCAGAAGATGTAGCCCAAAAAGGCGGAGATCATGCCCATGAACAGCCCGGACATGAAGATGTCGCCCCACTTTTTGTCCCGCGCCTTGAGCCGGTCGAGGCTGTTTTCGATCTTTTCACCGAACGCGGGTACGAGAATCAGCCCCGGGATGATGCCAAGCGTCATGACCCAGGCGATCGTCGCAAAGGCCGTCGGGTCCGTCACAAGGTTTGACAGCGACGCGCCCACGACCTGCGCGGCGGATTCCGCGGCGGGCAGTTCGTACGTCAGCGCGCCGATGACCGACAGCCGCAGCCACGGCAGCGGGTACCCAAGCGCGCGCGACAGCGTGATCACGCCCATTAAAATCGCCACGGCAGGGGCGACGGTGAAAAGCGCCGAGGAAAACACGATTTTGCGAAGCGTCACGGCAGACATGCCGATCGCCCGCGCTCTGCGCCAGGCGCGCACCAGAAAAAACACCGACTGCGCCGCGACGAAGGTGATGACGATGGCGACGATGGCGTACATGAAGCCGTCGTTTGGATGAAACATGGAAAAAAGTCCCTCCTTTACCCGTTGTATCCAACGCCGTTTTCCTTCATTATATCGGCATTTTGCGCGCGGTACAATGCACATGTGCAAAAACAATCTGTGCATTTTTTCACGCATGCGGGCGCGGCCGGGCGGTAGTATCCGTGTTTTGCCGGACGTGTATAAGATGCGAATATCGTATGACAGGAGGGTTTCATCCATGTATGATAAAACTGCATATGCACCGACGCATATGCAAAAAGGACAAAATATGCAGCGGAAGGCGGGAACGGCGTATGCAGTTACGTATGTACGGCGGACATATCCGCAACTGGGAGAGCCTGTGCGCGCAGCTTGGGGTAGACCGAAAGCTGCCGCGGCGGCAGCGGGAAGAGGCGGTTTTGCTGGCGGCGTACCGGCGCTGGCGCGAGCGGATGCCGGCGCATTTGAACGGCATGTTTTCCTTTGCGATCTGGGACGAGGCGCGCGGGCAGCTGTTCTGCGCGCGCGACCATTTCGGCATGAAGGCGTTTTACTATCACATTACCGATGCGCGGACGCTTGTTACGGGGCTGACGATCGCGCAGGTGCTCCAGCAGCCGGGGGTGCGCCGGACACTGAACGAGCAGATGCTGCAACTGTATCTGTCCTTTACCTATCCGGCGGGCGAGGATACCTTTTTCGGCGGCGTCAAAAAGCTGATGCCCGGCTGCTGCATGGTCTGGAAGGACGGACGGCTGCGCATCACGCGCTATTTCCGACCGGAGTTTATCCCCGATGAGCGCAAAAGCCTGGAGGAGTGGGCGGCGCAGATTCATGATACGGCCGCCGCTATCATGCGCCAGGAGCGGCGAAACGGCGAGAAAGCGGGCGTGTTCCTGTCAAGCGGCGTGGATTCCTCCTACATCCTGGCGCTGTCGGACGTGCAGGAGTCGTGCAGCTGCGGATACGCGGCGCAGGACTTCGACGAGGCCGCGCTGGCAAAAGAGACGGCGCGTTTGCTGCGGCGCCGCAATCATAAATGCCTGATTACGCCACAGGCGTATTTCGGCATGACGCCCTACGTCATGTATCACATGGAGCAGCCGCTGGCCGACGCCTCGGCGGTCGCCTTCGCCATCGCATGCCGGGAGGCGGCGGGGCGCAGGAAGGTATGGTACTCCGGCGAGGGCGCCGACGAGTTTTTTGCCGGGTACAACATCTATTCCCGGGCGCACGCGTATGCCGAAAAACCGCAGGCGCGCTATATCGGCAATACCGACATCATGCGCGAGGCGGAAAAGCGCGAACTGCTGCGGCGCTATGACCCGGACGTGCTGCCCGGCGCCGTGGTGGAAAGCGTATGCCGCGCCACGCGCTGCCCGGACGCGCTGAGCCGGATGCAGAGCGTCGATATCCAGATCTGGCTGGAGGGGGATATCTATCTGAATATCGACAAGATGAGCCGCGCCGCAGGGCTGGAAATCCGCATGCCGCTGAGCGACCTTCGCCTGTTTTCCGTCGCCTCGCGCATCCCGGCGCGCTATCGAGCCGGCGGCGCGGTCAATAAGCTGGCGTTCCGCGCCGCCGCGGCGAAAGTCCTGCCGCCGGAAATCGCAAATCGCAGAAAACTCGGGTTCGCTGTACCCATCCGGCAGTGGCTCCTGCAGGAGGAATACAACGCCGACGTAAGGCGGCTTTTTGCAAGCGCCGCCGCGCAAAGATTCTTCCACAGGGAAAAGCTGGAAGCGCTTTTCTGCGGGTTCTGCAGCGGCAGGCAGCAGGACTGGCGGAAGATATGGACGATTTACACCTTCCTTGTCTGGTATGAGCTGTATTTCTGCGGCGCGCATGCGCCCGCCCTGCCGCCGCGTGCGGCATGCCCCGCAGGCGGAACCGCCTCAGGAGACGGCGGATACCGCTGCGCCGCCCGGTAAAGGCGCGCGGGGGAAAAAATGGACAAAGGGGCTTGACTTTATTACGCTAAATTGGTAATATACTGCCGTAGCGGGCGAAACCAGACCCGCAAAGGAAGGAGATATGATTTGACGATGAAACGCATGCTTACCGTGATGCTGGCCGTGCTGCTGGCAATGTCGCTGCTTCTGACCGGCTGCGCCAAGGGCGAAGAGGCGCCCGCGACCAGCGACGAACCCAAGACCAGTGAAACGGGCGACGATGCGCAGACCGAGCAGACCGAGGCGGAAGACG
>JAHZHV010000218.1:0-1131 GCA_019420085.1 Christensenella sp. | reverse complement strand
GCCTACATTTCCGATAAGGGTACGCTGACGATCGGCATCACGATTTACGACCCGATGAACTACTACGACGAGGACGGCAAGCTGGTTGGCTTTGACACCGAGTTTGCCGAGGCCGTCTGCGAAATTCTGGGCGTGGAGCCCGAGTTCCAGGAGATCAACTGGGATACCAAGGAGATCGAGCTGGAAGCAAAGAACATCGACTGCATCTGGAACGGCTTTACGGTAACCGAGGAGCGCCGTGAGAACATGGACTTCTCCGATTCCTACATTAAGAACATGCAGGTCATGGTCATCCGCGCTGCGGATGCGGACGTCTACACCGATACCGCCTCCCTTGCCGACAAGACCGTCGTGGCGGAGATCAGCTCCGCGGGTGAAACGGCCATTGCCGATGATGAGAACCTGTCGCAGGCGACCTACGTTTCCGTTCCCAAGCAGACCGACGCGCTGCTTGAGGTCAAGTCCGGCACGGCTGACGCCGCAGTGCTTGACTACACCCTTGCCATGAGCATGGTCGGCGAGGGCACGGATTACAGCGATCTGATGCTGGTACCCGATGTTGAACTGGCTGTGGAGGAGTACGCCATCGGCTTCCGCCTGGGCAGCAACATGGTCGAAAAGGTCAACGAGGCGATTGCACAGCTGGTCGAGGACGGCACGCTGGATGAGATCGCCGCCAAGTACGACCTGACCGATTCGCTGATTTCCAATCAGTAATTTTTCGGAATTGCCGGCCGGGACGGAGCGCTTGCTCCGCCCCGGTATCTTCATGTCTGCATAAAAAACGCACGCGCCGTCCCGCTTTGGACAGAAAGGGTTTTGATGTTTTTATCCGTTACACTCCGATTGCTGCAGGGCTTTGGACTGACGTGTCAGATTTTCCTTGTGACGCTGGTGTGCGCCATCCCGCTGGGGCTGATCGTGACCTTCGGGTCAATGAGCCGCTTTGCGCCGCTGCGGTATCTGACGCGCGCTTTTGTCTGGATCATCCGCGGCACGCCCCTGCTTTTGCAGGTGATCATTGTCTTCTACGGACCCGGCCTGATGTTCGGCTGGGACGCCATGGGACGCATGCAGGCGGTGCTGGTGGCGTTCATCATCAACTACGCCGCGTATTTTTCCGAGATCTTC
>JAHZHV010000217.1 GCA_019420085.1 Christensenella sp. | reverse complement strand
AGTTCGAGTACTTAAGCGACCGCTACAACGTGCGTCTTTTGTGCAATGCGGACTTTGCCGCGCGCGACAGCCTGCATTCGCTGCGCCTTGCATCGGACAATCTTTCAAACTGCTACATCGTGCCCTGCGACATCTGGTTTGCGAAAAACCCGTTCAGCCGCACGGAGTACTTTTCCTGGTATGCCGTCTCGGGGTTTGTCGACGACGAGAGCATCGTGCGGGTCAACCGCAAGATGAAGCTTGTGTATGCCGACGACGAGCACGGCGGCAACACGATGCTGGGGCTCTGCTATCTGACGGCGCAGGACGCGCCGGCGGTATGCGCGGCGCTGCATGCCATGGACAAGCGGAAGCGGCACGCCAAAGCGATCTGGGAGCTTGCGCTGTTTACGCAGGAAAACAAGATGATTCCCTATGCGCGCGTAATGCTGGGGCAAAGCGCGTATGAAATCAAGACCTACGAGCAGCTGCGGGAGCTGGATTCGGAATCCAAGGATCTTTCCTCACGGCGCATCAATTTAATCAGCCAGGTATTCGGCGTCGTGCCGGACGAGATTACGGACATTTCGGCGCTGTTTAAGGGCATGACAAACCGTCTGATGCGCTTTTGCATTGACGAGCGCCCCTATCTGCTGCGCGTGCCGGGCGAGGGCAGCGACAAGCTGACAAACCGCCGGCACGAGGCGGCGGTCTATCACGCGCTTGCCGGACGCAATTTAAGCGACGACGTCGTCTACATCAGCGCCGAGACCGGCTACAAGATCACCGCATTCTGGGAATCGGCGCGCACGTGCGACGCGCAGAATCCGGACGACGTTGCCGTATGCATGGCGCATCTTCGCCGGCTGCATGAGATGAACCTTTCTGTCGAACACGACTTTGATCCGTTTTCGCAGCTTGTCTACTATGAGTCGCTGCGCGACGAGGAATCCTCCTTCCACGACTACGAGCGCGTGCGCGCCGGCGTCATGGAGTTAAAGGATCTGATTGAATCGCTTCCCTCGACGCGCTGCCTGTGTCATATCGACGCAGTCAGCGACAACTTCCTGTTTACCGACGAAGGCGTGTTTTTAATCGACTGGGAGTACGCGGGCATGTGCGACCCGCACATCGACGTTGCGATGTTCTGCCTGTACGCCGCGTATCCGCGCGAGCGCATCGACGAGGTCATCGACATCTACTGCGGCGGCCCGGCAGACGATGCGACGCGCTGCAAAATCTACGCCTACATCAGTGTATGCGGTCTTTTATGGGCCGTATGGTGCGAATACAAGCAGAAGATGGGCGTCAATTACGGCGAATACGCCATGACGCAGTTCAGCTTCGCACGGCGCTATTATCATCTTGCCATGCTGCTTGCCCAGGAAGCGGGCCTGCTTGCGCAGTGACGCGCCGCAAAAGCGCCCGAAAACACATAAAAAAGGAGGCCTGTCATGTATTCGGACAAACACGAAAAAAACAATGCCGCGGCCGAAAAAAAGGTGCCGCTTTACCGCCAGCTTGACTGGCCGCTGATTCTGATTCCGCTTTTATGCGTCGTCACGCTCTGCATCGTGTTCATCCTGTCTCCGACGCGCTCGGCGCAGATCACCGACGCCATCCGCGCGTTTCTTGGAAATCAGTTCGGTTTTTTCTACATCCTCATCGGCTTTGTCATCCTGTGCATCACGTTCTACCTTGCCTTCTCCAAATACGGCAAAATCCGCCTGGGAGACATGGAAAAGCCGGAGTACTCCGATTTTAAGTGGGCGACGATGATCTTCACCGGCGTCTTTGCCGCCGACATCATCTATTATTCCTTCATCGAATGGGCGCTGTACGCGGGCGAATCGCACATTGCAAACATGGGCGGCGTGCAGGACTGGGCGACGACCTACCCGCTGTTTCACTGGGGGCCGATCCCGTGGGCGTTCTACATCATGCTGGCGGTCGCCTTCGGCTTTATGCTGCACGTGCGAAAGCGCAACATTCAAAAGTACTCCGAGGCCTGCCGTCCGCTTTTGGGCGACCGCGTCGACGGCTTAAGCGGCAAGCTGATCGACCTTGTGGCGATCATGGCGCTGCTTGCCGGCACCGCCACGACGTTCTCGCTTGCCACACCGCTATTATCCGCCGCGCTTTGCGAGGTGTTCGGCTTTTCCAATTCCACGATGCTGACCATCGGCGTGCTGCTTTGCATCGCGGCGGTGTACACCGTCTCGGTCCTAAGCGGCATCAAGGGCATCATCAAGTCCGCCGCCGTCTGCACCTGGCTGTTCTTTGCGATGCTGGCCTATTTCCTGTTCTGCGGCGGGCAGACCGTCTATATTATTGAAACAGGCGTCACCTCCATCGGCAAGCTTGCGCAGAACTTCATCGGCATGGCCACCTGGATGGACCCGCTGCGCGAAACGGGCTTCGTGCAGAACTGGACGATCTTCTACTGGGCGTACTGGATGGCCTGGTGCGTCGCCACGCCGTTTTTCATCGGCATGATCAGCCGCGGGCGCACCATCCGCAACGTCATCGTCGGCACCTACGCCTACGGCCTGGCCGGCACGTTTTTATCGTTCATCATCTTCGGCAACTACGGCCTGTCCCAGCAGCTTGCCGGAAACGTCGACGTCGTCTCGATGGTGGCAAACGGCCACGATTTGAACCTTGGCATCATCCAGATTTTCGAAACGCTGCCGCTTACCAAAATCCTTTTAATCGTGCTGTTTATCATGATGGTGACGTTCTACT
>JAHZHV010000216.1 GCA_019420085.1 Christensenella sp. | reverse complement strand
GCTCCGAGACAGACAAATCCGCCGTACTGGAATCATCACTGATCTGGAGAATTTCCTCTCCCATGGTCACGACGTCCGACAGCGTACCGTTCTCAAGTGCCAAAATGCACGTCATAATCTTTGTTGTTGAGGCCGGATATACGCGCATGCCGGTGTTTTTGGATACAAGCACTGTGCCTGAATCCAAGTCAAAGAGCATCGCATACTGCCCCGACAGTGTCTCCACATCAAAAGCGGCAGGCTGTGCATAAGTCACCGGCTCGGCACGCACGACGCTGCACGGAATCAGCACAAGCAGCAAAAGCATCGCAACCGCACTCCAAAAGCGTCTTTTTGCCATACGCCGAACCTCCTTTTTTCTATAGCGCCTGCTGCGCACGCAATACCTGTATATGATACGCGTACACGCAAGATTTGTCAAAGAAACAAATATCCCGCCGCATGTGCAAAAAAATTTACCAGTGCGGACAAAAGCGCATGCAAACAATAAAAAAGCGCGTCAACGATGCAAAAGCTAACCGTTGACGCAACATTCATGCCATATCTTTCCAGATCTCCACATGCAAATCAGTCATCCGTAATATCCGTCTTATTGGTCATGGCAACCAAATAGCGCACCATCTCATTGAGCTGTTGCTGGGACATGTGAGACATGCGGTTTTGTACGGCGACAACCTCAGGATCAATTTGCCGCTCCCGTCCCGCAACAAGGAAGTCCAGCGAAACTTCCAGCGCATCGGCGATCCGCTGCAGCGTAAAGACATTGCTGCGCGAACGGCCACGCTCAATCTCCCCATACTGATGCGCGGAAAGGCCCGCGCGCTGCGCAACCTCTGCCTGCGTCAGCTTCAGCGATTTGCGCAGGCTCTGCATCCTTTTGCGCATCTGCTGATATTTTTCTTCGGAACCATAATCCGCCTTGATGTTGTCCGTCATTTTCGCTCTCCCTTTACGATCTTTTCCAACATCTTAGCACACGATCTTGTATGTTTCAAGCTTTCGACACCACAATTTCGTGTATTTTAATCTTTTCTTAATGATTTGTTCCGTTTTCTTGAAAATACACCAGTTTTCTACATTATTCCCCGCGCTTATGCAGAAAAACCGACACTTCATGTGACAAAGGATGCACAATATCGCGCCCATTTGCACGTCGCGCCAGTGCATCACCGTCTACCGGCATGCGAATCATTTCCAGCTGACGTACAAGCCCCATATTCTCCCGTCGCAGCGCTTCATTTTCCGCAAGAAGCGTCGGCGTATCCCCCTGACGACGCAGCGCCGCATCAAACAGGCATGACAACCCCTCCACAAGCGACAGTGCTTTGCGCGGCGGCATGCGCATCAATTGCCGCTGCATATCGCGCCGTATCCGCCGTGCGCATCGGCTCCTGTGTCTTGGCGTAAGGATCAAAAACCGGCACACCTTGCCGCCGCATCGATTCCACAACACTGCGTACCAGATCAGGTCTGTTTTTGATCAGACTGCGATACTTATTCTGATAGCGAAGCATTGCACTTTGATCAAACTTTCCAAGTTCCATTGCAGCACTGCGAACGGATTTACCCTGCGCCCGTGCACTGAGAATAAAACGCAGGAGTTCTTCAATCTGTTCATCGGTAAACGTCTCAAACGCTCTGTGCGGTGCATCTTTTTGATCACGCCGATACACCGTATAATAATAATTCCGCACACTGCTTGCCTTGCGGCCCGTCTTTTGCGCCACGCGTTCAAACGCAGGGCGAAGCGACTCGCCATTTTTCTGTGCACGTTCCAGTTCCTCCGCAAGCAGCGTCTGTTCCTGCGCGTTCCAACCGTTTTTTGCCGTGGTGTCCTGCAAATACTCAGCCATCGCCTTTCCTCCCATATCCATAAATCGTATGATGTATCCAGTGTACCCCGCAGCACATGCGGTTATACCGTCCGATACACGTGCGTTCTGTCTTTTGTATATGTCGCACACACGCCTGTTATGAAATGCATGCAAAACCGGCAAAACAAAAACAGGCGGCATTCCTCAAAACGGAATACCGCCTGTTTGCAATAAATCAGAACGCTGCATTTCCCACCGTACGCGGGAAAGGAATTACGTCGCGAATATTGCTCATACCAGTCATGTACATAATCAGCCGCTCAAAGCCCAAGCCAAATCCTGCATGACGCGTGCCGCCATATTTGCGAAGCTGCAAATACCAATCGTAATCTTCCGGTTTCATGCCAGTTTCCACAATACGGGAAAGCAGCACATCATATCGTTCCTCA
>JAHZHV010000215.1 GCA_019420085.1 Christensenella sp. | reverse complement strand
GTCTGCAATCCCGCATCGTCCGCATCCGCGTGCCTTTGCCGCACCCGGCTTACCCGCCGCATAATTTTTCACGAGAAGGAGGATTTTTCACATGAAAAAGATCCGGAACCTGTGCAATATCGTCATGGGCGGCTTTACCGGTACGCTGATCGGATACAGCCTCTATGTCCTCTGGGATTATCGTGCGCACCCGCTGCGGTACGCGGTGCAGTCCGCACCCTGGTACACGGGGATTGTACTCTATGGCGCGCTGACGCTTGCCGTTTTGCTGGTTTGCATTCTGGTCAAAGTGCTGTGCGCCTATTTTGCGGGGAAAAAGACGCGCGGCCGGTAACGCTGCGAAAAAGATGCGGGCGCGCTTCCATCGGACGGAAGCAAAAAGCGCATCCGGCCGGTAAACGGCCGCGATGCGCCCAACCCTGCGCCCAACTCTGCGCAGGGGATGCGGAAAAAAAGCGCGTGCGACGGGGGCAAAACGGTTTTACTGTACGATCGGCAGGCGAATGGTAAAACAGCTGCCTTTTCCGGGCTGGGAGTCCACGTCGATCGTTCCGCCGTGTTCGATGATGATGGATCGTGTGAGGAAAAGACCGAGTCCGTCGCCGTTTTTGCGGTTGGTAAAGAACTGGTCGAAGATATGCGGCATATCCTCGGGGGCGATACCCGAACCGGTGTCCTCGATGCGCAGCAGCGCGAACGCCGCTTCGCGATCCAGACACAGGCGGATCGTGCCGCCTTCGGGCGTAAAATACAGCGCGTTAAACACGAGATTTTGCAGGACGCTGACAAGCTTTCGGCGGTCTGCATAGATCATGACGGGCGTCCTAATTTGCAGCTGCAGCAGGAGGGACACGCCGTTTACCTGGATATCCGGCTCGTTTGCGTCATAGAACTCGCGCAGCAGCCGGCAAAGGTCAAGCGTTTCAAAGGCCGGCGGCGCGGCGTCGGCCTGGGTAAACTCGTTGATGACGCGCAGCTGATCCTGTATTTGCCGCGTCTTGCGGCGGATGATATCCAGATACTGGCGGGATTCGGCGTCCAGATCGGTATTGTCCAGTTCGACCAGGCGCGTGAACGTCGTGATGGATGTAATGGGCGTCTTTAAGTCGTGCGCAAAGCCGGATAAAAGCATCCTTCTTTCCTTCAGCAGTTTGGAAAGGGACGCGGTCTTTCGCGCAACTTCCGCCTGCAGGAGGGCGTTTCGGTTGCGGTCCCTGCGGATCATGTCCATGTTGCTTAGCGCCATCCGCGCCGCAAAGCACAGGATCAGCATGTAGGCGCCCCATTCCTCGAACCAGCCGGTATAGGCCGGTTCAAAGCGTCCGAAGCACAGCGCGTGACAAAGCAGGGACAGGGTATACAATAGCAGTCCCGAAAGCAGCAGGAGCGTCTGCACGGATGCCTGCCGCCACATGCGGCGGATGACAAGCAGCGTCAGCGCACCGGCGATGAGCGCTTTGTACCAGAACAGAATGCGGCCGTATACCGGCGAAAATGCGGGCAGGGCCGTGGTCATCCAGGCGGAAAACACCAATGCAAGCACGACAAACCCCGCGGCGATTCCGCACAGGATGCGTTCTGCCAGCGCGCCGCGCGCAAGACAGATCAGGCAGACGGTGCGCGTGACGCAGAACAGGCCGAAGGCGGCCATGGTATTTTCCAGAATGTAGGCCAGGTTCCCGGTGTCCAGCGCGAGTATGTGGATAAAGGGATAGCACACCCGAAGCGCGAAGGACAGCCCCAAAAGGCCGAGCCAGCACATCTGCGCGGAAGCATCGCCGTGTCCGGCGCCGCACCACACGACGGCGGAAAACAGCGCCAGCGCAAGCGATGTGAAGCACAAAAAGCCGTAAAACAGCATCCGCACGGCGATCAGACGGCCGATGGCCTGGGAACCTGCGATGGCGGGCGGATAGGTGACGCCGGCGTAGTAGTGGGAATGGTTCGCCGTCCGGATGAGGATTTCGGTTTCCCCCTGCACGTAGAAGGAAAACACCAGATCCTGAATCTGCGGCGCGTAGGGACGTATGGAGCCGGAAGATGCGACCGGTTCGCCGTCTGCGTACACGACGCTTGCGCAGAAGACCTCGGGGATCAGCATGGTATACTGTCCCTGCCCACGGA
>JAHZHV010000214.1 GCA_019420085.1 Christensenella sp. | reverse complement strand
AATTACAGTATTCATCTGACGCCGGAAGGCAATCTGCTGTACCAGCGAGCACTGGATATTCTGGATATGGCTGACAAAACGATTGCGGAATTTGACGCCATGCAGGATTTTCAGGGTGGGGATCTGCATATCGGCTGTGCGGAATCCGATGGCATTTGCTGGATTGCCCGTGCATTTCAACAGCTGCAGGAACAATACCCGAATATCCGTCTGCATCTTTACAGCGCAAACGCACAGCAGACCATGGAGCGTCTGGATAAGGGGTTGCTTGACTTTGCCGTCGTTGTGCAAAAGCTGGATCTTACCCGATATGCTTCCCTTACACTGCCTTCCAGAAATGTTTGGGGAATCCTTCTGCCGCGAAACAACCTGCTTTCCAAGCAAAAAACCATACCCATACAAACCCTTGCCACGCTTCCGCTGATTGTATCCCGACAGGGCATAACATCCGAAATGCCGGAATGGCTCATCCGCAATCAGGATCGGCTTCATATTGTCGCAACTTACGATCTGATTTACAATGCGTCCGTACTCGTCCGCGAGGGTGTCGGATACGCGCTTGGACTGGATAAGCTTGTAGACACCAGTCAAAACAGCGCACTGTGTTTTCGTCCTTTGGAACCAAAGATAGAGTCTCCGCTGTATCTGATCTGGAGCCGCACGCAAACACGATCAAAACAGGCCGCATTGCTGCTTGAACAAGTACATCAATTTGGTATTTAACCAAAAGCAAAGTACAAATCGCCGTCTGCAAGAAACACGCTGCGACGACAAAAAAACAATCGGTTTCATTTCTGTACCGATGCAACCAGCGGTTGACAGATTGCATGGCCGCTTTGGTGGCGCGCAACCGCAAAAAATGGTATCCTTCCGATCATACGAAAGCAACCAAAGAAAGCGCCGCATGCGGCATGAAAGGGGTATTACAACATGTCTTTTGCTGACAAACTCATCGCATTGCGCCGGCAAAAAGGCTGGTCACAGGAAGAACTGGCCGCACGGATGGATGTAACGCGGCAATCCGTTTCCAAGTGGGAAAGCGCACAGTCCGTTCCCGATCTGGATCGCATCGTACGTCTGTCACAGCTGTTTAAAGTCAGCACAGATGAACTGCTCAAAGACGACGTGGAAACGATATCTGATCATACCTGCAAACCGGCAGCTGCGCCGGCATACCGATCCGTGTCCCCGCAGGATGCGGAAGAATATCTTGCATTGCGGCAAGCCGCTGCCAAACCCATTTCTCGGGCAGTTTTTGTCTGTATCCTGTCACCCATCTGCCTGCTGCTTCTTGGTGCAGCCGGCACATCTTCCGTGCTGCCGCTGACCGAAACCGCCGCAGGCTGCATCGGCATGATCATTCTTCTGGTACTTGTCGGTGCTGTCCTTCCCATCTTTATCACACATGCGCAGCGTGCGCAAACGTTTGCCTGGTTGCGTCAGGAACCCTTTGAACTGGAAGAACCCCTGCGCATACGGCTTCAGGCGCGCAGGCAGGAACAGGTGGAACTGCACAAACACAACACAATTACCGGTATATGTCTTTGCGCCGCCGCGTTGATTCCTCTGCTTCTGGGCACGGCTTTCCGCGAAAACGACGTATTGTTTTTAACGGCGATGCTGTGTTTGGGCTTTATCATCGCCGGCTGCGGCGTTATGCTTCTGGTACAAAACGGTATCCGCACCGCAAGCTTCGATGTGCTCCTGCAGGAAGGTGACTATTCCAGACAGAACAAAAAGAGGCAGCCTGTGCTGGAAGCGCTGACCAACGCATACTGGCTCATTGCACTGTCGATTTACCTTGCCTATAGCTTTGTAACCAACAATTGGGGCCGCAGCTGGATTATCTGGCCCGTCGCCGCCGTACTGTATCCTGTTTTACCCGTATTATGGAACGTCTTTTCTGAAAAAAAGAAATAGTACCATTGTTACCACAAAAAAGGCAGCATCCTGTATGGATGCTGCCTTTTTTCAAGGTATTCCACAGGTTCCAATGGCCGCACTTTTACTGCACCATGGCTTATATACCCAAGCTCACATACAAATCAGGACCTCTACATGGTTTGTACCGTGCAAACTGTACCGATTTTACGATACAAAAAGCGCCGGAAGCAAAGCTTCCGGCGTTTTCACAGTGAGCCCGAAGGGATTCGAACCCCCGACCTTTTGGTTCGTAGCCAAACGCTCTATCCAGCTGAGCTACGGACTCATTTTCCGTGCATGGATTATCATAGCCTATGCGCCGGAAAATGTCAATACTCTTTTCTCACTTTTATCCGAAATGTTTGTCATGCCTGCGGCAAAAGAAGCGTAAAGACCGCATATACAGGCGTCACCACTTCTTCTTTTGACTGTTGGACGTCAATTTCAGAAAACAGCAACTGCACACCGTCACAGGACACGACATTCCAGTTCTGCTGTTCGGCTTCATACTGCTTTACGGCAGTGCATATGGCCTGCCCGACATCCAGCGTATAAAGACCTTCCCGGCCATCGATCGCGTAACACAAGCTAAATGCGGTATCGCCCGCCAGAAGTCGCGGCGCATCCGGTGCGTTCGGCGCGATCAGCTCGCCTTCGCTTATCGTCACGTTGCTATATATCCAGGCGCCCTGTGTGGATACACAGACAGGATCCGCCGTCAAATACAGATTTTCAGGCATTGCTTCATAGACAAATTCTCCGTCAATCCACTGTCCCTGTTCCTCCGGTACAAAGCAGAAAAATGCCATTGCATCCGTTCCGTCAAATACCTTTGCATCCTCGCGCACAATGGCAATATCACTGTTTTGTGCAAGGTAGCCGGCGGCCGATAGAATCTGCTGCCGCTGTTCATCCGTCTCATTGCCGCCCGGTAAAACACAGTCGACAGACCCCATGCCCGCCGCTGCAAGCGCCCGATTTAAGCGCATCCGCTGCGACTGCTGTGAAAGAGAGAATACATTGACAGCGGGGCACAGCGTACAAAATGCCAATACCGCCGCAAGCGCCAGCAGTGCCGTATGCGTACCAAATACATTCTTTCGCACGATACATACCGCGCAAACGCCAAGCATCCACAACCCAAGCGCGACGACAAGCAGACGTTCGGGCGTTGCACCATAGGCACGTATGCGAATGTACGCGGCAGCAAAAAGCATCCCAAGCGGCAGTAGCCAGACGATCGGAAAGATGCGCCCAAACAGCTTTGCCGCCCGCTCCTGCGGCGCACCGGCATAAAAGACCAGCGCCACGGCGCCTACGGCGCTGCCAAACAGCACAAGCGGCGACACGCTGTTACTCGGCCACACGCCGCTTAGAAGAATCTGCACAAGATACACACACAGCACAAGCGTAAACGCCGCAAGCAGCGGCAAGACCACATATGCTGCAAATCCACGCAGCGTCCTGCCGTATGGCGCGCTGCTTCCCGAAAACAGCGCAGGAATCAAAAACAGCGGCAAGGCCAGACCATATAAAATTGCCGCTGCATCACCCGTTACTACGAACACCGATGTTTGACCAAGCAGCGTTGCAATCGTTCCAAGTACAATCATCAGCCCAAAAAAAGCTGCCGTGACAATCAGCAATCCCACGCCGGCACGCCCTGCGGCATATACCGCTGCACGCTGTGCCGATTCACCCCACCGGCAGCACAGAATACCCATGCCTAGCGCAAGCAACGACGCAATCAAAAAAGGCGTCATCTGTGCCATCTGCTGTGCAAATGCGCGACTGTCTGACAAGGCCTGCGCCGCGCCCGGCATAAACAGAGCCGCAATCGCCCCACACAGCACATATGCCGCCGCACGCCATGCAGCCAAAGTCTTTTTCCACAAAAACAGCGCCGCACAGGCAAAACTTGCCGCAAATCCCATCCAAAGACCGGGATACGGCATCTTACCGCTGAACATCGCAAAAATTCCGTCCAGACCTTCGCTTCCCGCCTGGGGCAGATGATTTTGTACAATCACGCACAATACAATCGCAATACAAAAAGCATACGGCACGCAAAACGCTGTCAGCGCCGCACGATCGATTGCAAACAACTGCCGTCCCATGTCCCTGGTTTGCTTTTTTGTTTCCTGCGTCATGACGGATCCCTCCCATTGGTTCATCTGGGCAAATCATATCGCAGTTTATGTTGTATGTCAATTCTTTTTTATTGTAATACAATAAATCTTAATCATTTTTCAATCAAAAACCGCAAATGATACAAATCGGGATTATTCTGATACCTTTTTATGATTTTTTCTACAAAAAAACGTGCAGCCCAACAAACGCGGGCTGCACGCATGTACGGCGGCAAGACAACCGCCGACATAAACCTTACAGCATAGCCTTCATGTGCTTGACCAGACCATCTGCATCATACTCGTTGATCCGATACAGGAACGGCGTGGTGGCAAGCGGCACATACTTATCGGGTGCGCCAAGGATTTCGAACTTGCATGCAAGTCCTGCCTCCGCAATCGCAGCACCGACATAATAACCCAGGCCGCCAACGACACTGTGGTCATGCGCGACAATAACGCGGCCGGTCTTTGCGGCAGCGGCAACGGCTTCCTTGTCCAGCGGCTTAATGGTCGGGAAGTTGACCACGCGGATGGACTTGCCGGTCTCCTCCTTGATGCGGCGCGCCGCCTCAAGTGCGAAGCTGACCGTAATACCGGAAACGATGAATGCACCGTCGTCACCCTCACAGGCAACCTGCGCCTTGCCGATCTCAAAGGTGGGATGCTCATAGACAGCATCCACGGGCTCATTGCCCATGCGCAGGTACATCGGTCCCTTATGCGCAACACTGGCCTCAAGGATCTGGCAGAACTGCTGCTGGTCTGCAGCTTCCACAACGGTCATGCCGCCCATGGAGCCCATGATCGCAACGTCTTCCAGACCACAATGCGTCGCACCGGAGACGCCGGAGGCATAACCGGCAGCATTGCCGACGAGACGGACGGAATACTCGCCATAGCAAATATCCGTACGAACCTGCTCACAGGCGCGCATCGTCAAAAACGGCGACATCGTAAAGACAAACGGCATAAAGCCCTCATGTGCAAGACCGGATGCAAAGCTGACCATATTCTGTTCAGCAATTCCGACATCAAAGGAGCGCTCCGGGAATTTCAAATAGAACGCCTTGGAGCGGTTGGTAATGCCAAGGTCCGCGTTGACAACGACAATATTGGGGTATTTCTCGCCCAGTTCCGCCAGCTTGTAGCCGGGTGCATCGATCTCATTGATGCGCTGGGAAATGTTGAAATCAACCTTCGGCATTATGCGTCACCCCACTTTTTATCAAAATCGGCCTGCAATTCGGCAAGCGCCTTGTTCATGGTCTCTTCTGTAATGTTGCCCATATGCCAGGCGGGATTGTTTGCCATGAAGCTGACACCATGACCCTTTTCGGTATCGCAGACGATCAGCGTCGGCACATCACCCGTGGGATCCGGAAGCTTGTCAAACGTATCAATCAGTGCTTCCATATCATGGCCGTCAATTTCGATGACATTCCAGCCAAAAGCGCGCCACTTATCAGCCAGCGAGCCCATCGGGAAGCGCTCCTCCGTATAACCCATCAGCGAGCAGCGGTTGCGGTCGATCACACCAACGAGGTTGCCGAGCTTAAAGTTCGGCGCGCTCATGGC
This sequence comes from Christensenella sp., assembly GCA_019420085.1. Taxonomy (GTDB): domain Bacteria; phylum Bacillota; class Clostridia; order Christensenellales; family Maliibacteriaceae; genus RGIG9107. The sequence continues at coordinate 12,079 of JAHZHV010000214.1, read as the reverse complement.
CGTCTCCCACAGCGAACCTTCTGCCTGCTCTCCGTCGCCCATCACGACAAAAACACGGCTGGTCGTGTTGCCCTTCAGGCGCAGCGCCTGTGCAATACCTGCCGCCACGGGAAGGCCATGACCAAGGGAACCGGTGGAAACCTCAACGTGATCGTTAATCAGGTTACACGAATGCATGCCAAAACGGCCGTAGTCGGTGGCATATTCGTTGAAGATATCTTCCATCTTATAGCAGCCCAGCAGCGCCTGATTCAGAGACGTTACCGCCGCCGCATGACCCTTGCTCAGGATAAAGCGATCACGCTCCTCCATTTTGGGATTGCTCGGATCGTACTTCATCGCATACTGCCAGATCACCGTCATGACATCACAGACGGACATGTCGCCGCCGATATGAATCGGCACGTGGTTGCAAAGGCGGATCAGCTCCTGGCGGATCGTCAGCGCCTTTTGCTCCAACTGTTTTACCGTGCTTGCATCAGCCAAAATAAAACACCTCTCTTTTGCTGTTTGAGCCCATGGCTCTGCACATTTGTTTTCATTATCCAACATTTACGCGCGCATTGCAAGAGCACGCGATATGTTTTTCGTGCTATACTGAAGATAAGTTTTTCCATGGGTTTAGGAGGCCTTTTTGCCATGATGCTTTCCGATGTTTCCGTCACCTGTCCCGCCTGCGGCGCACAGGGCATTTTCCATCTGCACGACAGCGTCAACGTCACGCGTGATCCGCAGTATAAACAGGCAGTGCTCAACGGCGAACTGTTTACCTATCGCTGTGCCGTCTGCGGCACGCAAACAGCGGTATCCTATCCGCTTTTATACCATGACATGCGCCGCCGTATTCTTCTGCGCTACTGCGGCGGCGAGGGACAGCAGATACAAAGGCAGCTGGATGATCTGACCGCGCAAAGCAATTTATTTCACGGCACAGGATACACGCTGCGCAGCGTGGAAACATTCGAAGCACTGATTGAAAAAATCCGGATTTTTGACGCGGAACTGGACGACCGCGTCGTAGAGCTGTGCAAACTTGTCATGCGTGATGCATTGGATACCGAACAGCCCGATCTGACAATCGTGCGCGCACTGTTTGATATGCGTGATGATACATATCACATCGCATTTATCGATGAAGACGGCGACGTTTTCGCGCAGGCACTGCCGGATACGTTGTACAATCGTCTCTTTGACCTGTGCGGTGAAGCAATAGAAGAATTCACACCCGACGGCTTTGCGCAAATCGATGAAAACTGGGCACGTGAATTTTCTGCACAGGGTCTGTGGTAACAAACGCAGAACCCGGCGCGACGAATACGGATGTTTGCTGCACGAGCGCTTACCATGCTATACTGATACCAATAGAAGCAAAAACTACATGAGGAAGGGAGAACTTTTGCCATGGCTTTTGCAACCGTCAATTTCTTTTCCCGCGCACTCAACCGCACGGTACCGGTGAATGTATTGATTCCCACCGACAAACGCGTCAAACCGGGACGCCCCGCACCCAGTCTCGGGCCATATAAGACACTGTATCTGCTGCATGGAATTTTAGGCAACTACACCGACTGGATCAATGGTACACGTCTGCAGAAGATTGCCGATACGTACAATCTTTGCGTCGTCATGCCCAGCGGTGACAATAAATTCTACGCCGATTCCATGCTCTCCGGCGACATGTACGGACAATTCATCGCGCAGGAGCTCGTTGATCTTACGCGGCGGACGTTTCGCCTGTCCACGCGCCGGGAGGATACGTTCATCGGCGGGTTGTCCATGGGCGGGTTCGGTGCAATCACCAATGCACTGCGTCACAGTGAGACGTTCAGCTGCTGCGCGGCGCTGTCCTCGGCTCTGGTAAAGGAAAGCATCCTTCACGCGTATGACGAACCCGGTCATGACTTTTTCACACGCCGGCAGTATATGACAATGTTCTCCCTGGACCGTATTGAGGATTTCAACGGCTGCGACGCCGACTATGACCATCTGGCGCGCCGTCTTGCACAAACCGATGCGCCGCGGCCCCGCTTTTACATGGCCTGCGGCATGCAGGACAACCTGTTTGACGTGAACGTTGCCTATCGCGACCTGCTTGTGGAATTGGGATACGACGTAACCTGGCAGCAGTGGGAAGGCGGCCACGACTGGAAATTCTGGGATGAGGCCATCGAACGCGTCATCGTCGATTTTCTGCCGCTCGGTATTGGAGAGGAAGCCGTTTCCAGCGGCAACGTGAGCCTGTAATTTCTTCGCCGAAGGGAGAATCTGCACATGAAAATTGTCGTCTTAACCGGCAGTCCGCATCGCACAGGCACCACGGCGCTGCTTGCCGATCGTTTTATCGACGGTGCGCGCGCCGCAGGGCATGATGTGCTGCGCTTTGACGCGGCTTTTGCAAATGCCATGCCATGCCGCGCCTGCGACGTCTGCCGCCGCAACGGTCCTGCGCCCTGTATCCTGGATGACGATGTGCGTGCGCTGCACGAAACGATGGTGTCGGCAGAAGGCATTGTTTTTGTCACGCCGCTTTACTATTTCGGCATGTCTGCACAGCTTAAAAGCGTTGTCGACCGCTTCTACGGCGTCAACGCGCGTCTGATGGGCGGAAAACACACCGCGCTGCTTGCTGCCGGCGCAGACGATGAATCCTGGACGTTCGATGCGCTGATTGCACACTATCGCAGCATCGCGCGCTATCTTCGCTGGCAGGACGCGGGTATGGTATTGGCCGGCGGCTGTGCCGTACGGCAGGATGCCTCCACACTGGGATTCGATCAGCAGGCTTATGAACTTGGGGTTCGTTTTGGCCGTGCCCGCTGATCCTTTCGCTGTATCGCCCTGCATGGGTTATCCAATCAAAAAGACGCCTGTCCCCATTTTTTTAAGGACAGGCGTCTTTCTCATTGTTTCTTCCCTACGCTTTAATGTTGCGCTCCACGGCGACGCACAAAAATGCCTGCGCCACAGGCTGCTGCGATAAGCATTGTCAAAAGACTGCCCATTACAATCCACATCGTATCACCGGTACCCGGAACAGGGTCCGGCTGTGTCTGTGCCGGACGCGTATATCCGCAAACGGTGCAGGTATCACCATCAAATACATGTGTATGCGACGTAACAGGCGCATCCTTTACTGGCATATTGCTCACTTCTACCATGCCGCCGCCTTCATTGGTTACAACAACGCCGTCTTGAAGCGCATTCAGCACAACATCTCCAGCGGTAATCGCAAGCGCATCGCCGGATTGCGCAGCCTGCGTCAGAAGTGTTGCAATGGAATCCGGCGTACCGACAAAGTAGCGTGCCGCCGCACCATCCGCAGGCGTTAACGTCGCCGTCGTGCTGCCGGACAACAGATATTCATCCTCCACCGGCGCCACAAATTCACCGCCTGCAACAACAATCGCACCTTCACGGGTATTATCCTGTGCATTCAGCGGCTTTTGGTACACACCACCGTTGATTCGCACAGTGCTGTTAACGGGATTATTGTAATCACTGCCGACCCACACGCTGTAGTTGGGACCGGAAAACGTGCCGCCATTGACGGTAACAAGCGCCTGCATGGGATCCTGCCCCAGACCGTCATTGGAAGCATACAGGCCATAATAATCTGACGAGGTATAGCTTCCGCCATTGACGACCGCCGTGCCGCTGTCAACGGCAAGCGCGCCATGCGCACCGAAAACCGTCACGGCATCCGAGGATGCGGGCGTAATTTCAAGCTGACCGGTAGAAATAATCGCATACGTGCGGCGATTGACGTCATGGAATGTCCCGCCCGTCACAAGCGCCGTGCCCTGGTTGTTCAAACAGCCAACTCCATACGAGTCCGAAGGAGATCCAACATGCGTCGTCTCAAACGTACCACCGGAAATCGTCACATCACCTACGTTCCAGACACACGCACCGCCGTTGGTATCACAGGAAACAATCTTGCCCCCTGTAATCAACATCGTGCCGCCTTCCAAATTCTGTACACCCCGCGCCGTGATCGAACCGCCGCCGACACTGTCGGTCAGCGTCACGGTACCGGAATTGTTAATCGCATACAAACTACGCTGCGCCGCTTCATCTTTATAAACGGTAACCGCATGACCATTTAAATCAATCGTCAGCGACTGCCCCTGGGCAATATTCACACTCTGCGTCAGATAAATATCCGCACCAAGGCGAATCACATCGCCCACCGCGGCATTCTGCACCGCTTCCAGCAGCGCAGCCTCATTCAGCACAGTCTTTTCTTCCGCAAGTGCTGCAGGTGCAAAGCTCAGTACAAGCGCCATGCAAAGCACGATCGCCAGAATCCATCTGTTTTTCTTCATTTTTTGTACAATCCTCCGAACATACATCTTAGCAAAGACAAATACACGTCCGCGCTACCCCTATAGCTTACCCGCCGGATATATCGATTGCAAGTACAAATTGTGCGGTTTTCAATTGCACTGCCTGTCAAAATCACACTCCGTACATCGGACGGATTTTTTTCACATGCGCAAGGCAGCGCGCAAACTGCGCAGGCTCCTTCAAATGTTCAAACAGCACCGGCATATCGTCATCCAGCGCCGCAATGCGGTCAAGCACATGCCCGACATCAAGCACACCGTCGCCGCAGGGCACTTCATGAACACAGAAGGAATACCGCGTCTCGTCCAGGCAGCAGTCTTTGACATGGCAGCTTTTGATATACGGCCCCAGAAGGTCAAAGCTTTGATCGACAACGTCGTCAAATTCTACAAACGTGCGCGGACTATTGATAAAATTGGTGGCATCCATATGCACGCCGAAACGCGGCCGATCCACATCGCGCAAAAATTGCAGATACTGCTGCGGTGAATCGGGCAGCATCCACTGCATTGGCTCCAATGTAAAGAACGTATGCTTTGGCTGAACGCGATCCAGCAACGCCTGTACCAGCAATACGTTTTTTTCATATAATGCAGGATCATAGTTTTCCCGATAGCACAGGTTCCACACCGGACCTGCCGCGCCGGAAATGTTGACGCAGCAGCGCGCCCCGACATAATCGGCAAACTCCAGCGCTGAAAAAAGATCCTCCTTTGCCTGACGCGCCGCCGCCGCATCGCTTGCATGCGGCGAATTCCACACGCCAACTTCGGCAATTAAAATATCAAATTCCCTTGCTGCAGCGACATATTCGTCCACAAGTTTAAGCGGCGTGCGCCATGATACGGGAAACCTGCTGGCGCGATAACCCGCCTGATGCAATCCACGCGCCCAATCCTGCGGCGTTTCATGCGCAAATGTCGTATTCACACCATATCGCATCGCTTCACCCGTCCTTATTATACCTGCCGCGCAAGCGACCGCGTTGCAATCAAATTTGCGCCCGTGCCCAGAAAGTCCTCGCACACGACGTCGCCGACATGCACAGGCGCCTCAATGCACAGCGTATCCAGCGCATGCGCCGCCTCCAGCAGCCGGTCTTTTGCAATGGCGCGATCCGTGCGCACCGGACAGCAGGCAATCGCCGCGCCGCGAATGGCCACAGTCCCCGTGAGCATACGCGACGGATGCGTCAGCTCCCCGCGCACATATTCCGCGCCGCGCGGACAGGCATTGCCCGTGGTTTGCAGCGTCTGTTCGTCAATTTGCACATGGCAGCCACGCGGACAGCCAATGCAGATAAACTGTTTCATCGTCTTTCTCAGGCCTCCTTTGCCGTCACCGTCAGCGTGCCCTGCGCCTTTTGCAGCAGCACGCGCGGGATGGTAATGCGCTCCATCTCGCCCGGCGCCATGTACGGCCGGTTAAATGAAGCGATCAGCGTATCACCGCTTGTGCCCTCAATGCGGCTTTTGTCAAAGACGCGCCGCACACGGAAAAACACCTGCACGCCGTCGGCATCCGCATGCACGCGCTGGGGCACAGCATAACCGACGTTCTGCCCGGCGTGAATTTCCAACACTGCGCCGTCCGCCCGCTCTCCGCGCACAAACGCCGCCGCTGCACGTCCGGCTCGCTCGGCTTCTTCGGAAACATAGTCGACAAGATCGTGCACATGCAATACGTTCCCACAGGCAAACACGCCCGGCACCCCTGTCTGCAGCGTCTCGTCCACTACGGCGCCGTTTGTCGCGGCATCAAGCAGCACACCCGCCTGACGCGACAGCTCATTTTCCGGAATCAGCCCGACGGACAAAAGCACCGTGTCACAGTCAAATTCCATCTGCGTACCCGGGATGGGGCAACGGTTCTCATCCACGCGGCTGACCGTAACGCCGCTGACACGGCCGCGGCCATGAATCTGCGTAATCGTATGCGACAAATACAGAGGAATCCCAAAATCATCCAGGCACTGTACTTTATTGCGTGTCAGCCCGCCGCTGTAGGGCATAACTTCCACGCATGCAAGCACTTTCGCGCCCTCCAGCGTCATGCGGCGCGCCATAATCAAGCCAATATCACCCGAACCTAAGATAACGACACGCTTTCCGACCATATATCCCTCAATATTGATATACCGCTGCGCCGCACCCGCCGTCAGAACACCCGCAGGACGCGTGCCGGGAATGGAAATTGCACCGCGCGTACGTTCGCGGCAGCCCATGGCAAGCACAATCGCATCCGCCTGCAGACACAGATACCCCGTATGCGGACATACCAAATGCACCTGCTTTTGCGGTGTGACGGAAAGCACCATCGCATCGGTCAGCACTTCAATATCCGTTTTTTCCACTTCATCAATGAAGCGCTGCGCATATTCCGGCCCGGACAACTCTTCCCCGAAACGATGCAGGCCGAAACCGCTGTGAATACACTGGTTCAAAATGCCGCCTAAAAACGCGTCGCGCTCGACAATCAGAATATCCGAAAGTCCATTCTTTCTGGCGGCAAGCGCCGCAGCAAGTCCTGCAGGACCGCCGCCTACGACGATCAGCTCATAGCGTTGTTTCATGCACGTCCTCCCGTCTTGGTCGCGCCGGTCAAAATCCGGCTTCCCTCGCCGTCCTGCAAAACGGCGCTCATATCCCCGCCATTTTGATGCTGCGCCAGAATCTCCACAATACGCGGACCGCAGAAACCACCCTGGCAGCGTCCCATGCCCGTGCCTGTGCGGCGTTTCACGCCGTCGACGGAGACGGGCGGAATCGGCGTGTCAAGTGCGTCAAGGATCTCTCCAAGCGTCACCGTGTTGCAGCGGCAAATGACACGCCCATACGCTGGATTCTCTGCCACAAGCGCACGGCGCGCCGTTTCATCCAGCTGGGCAAAGCGCACACGGCGCCGCGTATTGATAAACTTGTCTTTTTTCTGCAAAGCCAACCCGGCCGTCTGCAGCATACGCGCCGCTTCGCGTGCAATGGCCGGCGCCGCGGTCAACCCCGGCGATTTAATTCCCGCAAGATCGATGAATCCGTCGTTTTGAAGAAGAATGAAATCATCCACATCGCTGTTGGCACGCACGCCGGCAAAGTTTCGGATCACCTGCCGCAGATCGACATTCGGCACAGCGCGGCGCGCACGCGCGCGTACCGCGGCAAGCACCGGCGCAGTCGTCTGCGTATCGTCCGCATCTTCAACCGGTTCGGCGCTGGGACCTACAATCAGATTCCCATGCACCGTGGGAGAAACAAGCACGCCCTTACCTTCGGGGCCGGGACATTGGAACACGACATGACGGCAACGCGATCCCTCGTTTTTATCCAGAAGATCGTATTCACCGCGAACAGGACGGATGGTAAACGCATGTTCAAGCAGCATATCATGCACGCGGTCCGCATGCACGCCTGCCGCATTTACAACGAAACGCGCCTCATATTCGCCCGCCGCTGCCGTCAGACAATATCCGGCCTGTGTGCGTGCAATGCGCTCCACGGCAGCGCTTCGCACCAGCGTCACGCCGTTTTTTACAGCCGTTTCCGCCATCGCAAGCGTATATTCCCACGGACAAATAACCCCTGCCGTTGGCGCATACAACGCCCCCAGCACATTCGGCGCAATCTCCGGTTCCATCTGCCGCGTCTTTTCTGCATCCAGCAATGCCAGTTCCGGCACGCCGTTGGCCACACCGCGTTCGTACAGCATGTGAATCGTCTCCATATCCCGCGCGTCAAAAGCGGCAACAAGAGACCCAATTCGTTTAAACGGCACATCGAGCGCTTCGGCAATCCGGCCTGCCAGCGCATTGCCTTCCACATTCAAACGCGCCATTGCCGTACCTGTCGGCGCGTCATATCCGGCATGGATAATGGCACTATTGGCGCGTGAAGTACCCATTGCCACATCGTTTTCCTTTTCCAGAATCAGCACACGCAGCTGATATCGGGAAAGCTCATAGGCCGTCGCTGCGCCGATTACGCCGCAGCCAATGATGGCAACATCATACACGGTGCGTATCCCCCCTCATATTTCTAAAAGTGCTTTCCTGATTTTGTTTTTTGCGGACGCAGTAGGAAAAAACGTACACAACCGCGCCGTCCCTATTTGTTTGCCCCGCATTTTTCCTTATTTTATCACCGTTGTGCCGCATGCGCAACGCACGTTTTCCCCGCAGCAATTGCAACGCGCGCCGCACTCGGGTATAATGAAAGAAATCCCGTATACGCGCTGCACAGCGCATCGGAAACCAATGAAGGAGAGTTTTCATGGCCGCCTTTGACTGCGAACTGGTCGGTAAAATCGGCTCCATGGCGCTGATTCGCCGTCAGGAACAGGATATCGACTACAACATCTTCTCCCGGCTGGGTGCACAGCTTCGCCCCGGCATGCTCTGGGTCAGCTCCGGCGCAACTGAAATTGGACGCCTGGACTATTTGAAACGCTGCGGCACACCGCTTTGCGAGGACGACGAATTTACAAAAACCGACTATGCCGCGCAGGGTCAGGCAATTTTGATGGAGCTGTATCGCCGCTTTATTCCGCCGCAATACAGCGTGCGTCAGGTTTTGGTTGAACATCAGCACTTTAACGATGCGCAAAAGCGGGCACATATCCAAAAACTGCTGCAGCGGGCGCAGGCGCAGAATGCAATCCCGATCATCAACTACAATGACCCCGTCAGTGACGCCGAAATCCGTCATATGGAACTGCTTCAAATGCGTTATTCCCGCGGGGAGGAAGCGCATATCGTCGAATGCATCGACAACGACGAAACAGCCAGCGTCGTAGCATCCCTGATGCATGCGCGTACATTGCTGATTATGACAAGCGTCGAAGGCATCTATGAAGATGTCAACGATCCTTCCACGCTTGTGGAAGAAATCGGCGGTAAAGACATCGATGAAGTGCTGCAAAACGTACACGCCATGCAGGCACACTGTGTCGGTGCAAGCCGTCCGGGTGCAAACGGCGCCAAGGCCAAATTGGAGTTTCTCGGCGAACCCATTGCAAACGGCACAACCGTTATCATCGGTCATGCCCGTCACGGTATCCGTGCGCTTCTGGACGGCAGTGTCAAGCGTACAATCATTGGTGTTCGCTGAATATTTATTGCGCTGTCTAATCTTCCTGTTTTGATCAACGATAAGGAGGCCTGCCGTCATGCAACATGACAAAGAACCCGTCCGTTTCGAACTGTTAAGCAGCGACGGACAGCCCATTTTATGCGAAGTACTCTTCACCTTCTTCAGCGATGAATGGAAGGCACATTATCTGGTCTATGCCGAGGCTGCCGATCCAAGCCGCATCAGTGCATCACGCTACTTCCCGGATCAGGTGGCAAACGGCGATCTTTCCAATCTTCTGCCCATTGAATCCGACGAAGAATGGGCTTTTGTCGAACGCGTCATCGATCAGGCGCTTGGCAAAGTGATGGAATCCTGACAATACGATGTGATGAAATTAAAAAGGAGACGGAACGCATTTTCCGTCTCCTTTTTATTCCTGCTGTCAAAACGCGCAGTTTTGCATGACAGGTACAAAAAGCGCCTTGTGTATCCCAGCAGTCAGAGCGTTACTCCACACGTCCAAGACTGCGCACGCGAATGACACCGTCAATCGCAAGCAGGCGTGCCGTCTCCTCGTCGGTAACGTCATGATCGGTATCAATGATGGTATATGCCACATCGCCGCGGGACTTATTGATCATATCCGTAATATTGTGATTGCCTTCCGCCAGAATCGCCGTCATCTGTCCAACCATATTGGTGATGTTGCGATGCATAACCGTGATGCGGTGCGCGCTGGTTCTGGCAAGCGTTGCATCCGGATAATTGACGCTGTTTTTAATATTGCCGTTGAGCAGATAATCAGCAAGCTGCGCTGCCGCCATATGCGCGCAGTTATCTTCAGACTCCGCAGTGGATGCCCCAAGATGCGGAATTGCAATTACGCCGGGCTGCTGCAAAAGCGTATCATCGGCAAAGTCGGTTACATAGCAGCCGACACGCCCCATCGACAGCGCCGAAAGCATCGCCTCGTCCTCAACCAGACCGCCGCGGGAGAAATTGATGATCGCCGCACCGCGCTTGACTTTATGCAGCAGCTGCTTGTTGAACATTCCCTTGGTGCCTGCTACAAGCGGCACATGCACGGTAATATAGTCACTCTGAGAAACCAGCTTTTCCAGATTCGTCTCACGGCGGATACCCTGCGACAGGGCCCAGGCATGTTCAACGCTGATGAACGGATCGTAGCCGGTAACCTGCATGCCCAGCTTCTGCGCGTCGTTTGCCACCATCGCGCCGATTGCACCAAGACCAATGACGCCAAGGCGCTTGCCCTTAATCTCCTGCCCTGCAAAGCGGGACTTTCCCTTCTCAATCATCGGTCCTACGGCATCGCCCTGACCCTTGAGCGTCTTTGCCCACTCAATGCCCTCGACAATTTTGCGCGAAGACAGCAAAATCGCGGCAAGAACAAGCTCTTTTACAGCATTTGCATTTGCACCGGGCGTATTGAACACCACAATGCCCTCTTTTGCATAATCGTCGCAGGGAATGTTGTTTGTTCCCGCGCCCGCACGCGCCACGGCAAGAAGGGATGCACCCTTATCGTAGCCGTGCATATCCGCACTGCGCACCAGAATGCCGTGCGGATCGTTCTCATCCATGCAGAACTGTTCCTGCGGGAAGTAATCGTTGACGACATTTGCGATTTTATTCAGCTTCGTAATGCGATACATATCCTATTTCCTTTCGGCTTTTTCAAATCGTCTTTTCAAAATCGGCCATAAAGTTCACCAGTTTTTCCACGCCCTCGCGCGGCATCGCATTGTAGATGCTGGCACGCATACCGCCGGCAATACGGTGACCCTTCAGGCTTACAAGACCAGCCTGGGCCGCCTCAGCCACAAAGCGCGCGTCCGTATCCTTATCGGGCGAAACAAAGGTGACGTTCATCAGCGAACGATACGCAGGATCCGCAAGCGCCGTAAACTTTTCGCTCTGATCCAGGAAGTCATACAGGATCTTTGCCTTTTCCACATTCTTTTGATACATCGCCTCGACGCCGCCGTTTTCCTTGAGCCATTCAAGCACAAGCGAGCACATATAGATCGTGTACGCCGGAGGTGTATTATACATGGAATTGTTATCCGCATATGTCTGGAAGTTCAGCATTTTGGGCACGTTTTCACCCGCATGACCGATCAGATCACGACGTACGATGACAACCGCCATACCTGCCGGTCCCATATTCTTCTGCACGCCGGCATAAATCAAGCCAAAGTCGCGCACATCGTAGGGCTGAGACAGAATGTTACTGGACATATCCGCCACAAGCGGCACGCTGCACTTGGGAAGATCGATATAACGCGTACCGAAAATCGTGTTGTTGGTCGTAATGTACAGATAGGAAGAATCCTCTGCAATCTTCGCAGTATCAAAGGCAGGAATATAACGATAGGTGTCCTCGCGAGAAGAGGCCAGCACGTCCACGCGGCCATAGCGCTGCGCTTCCACAAGCGCATTATGCGCAAAGTTGCCGCTGTCGATGTATGTGGCTGCCCCGGTCGTCATCAGGTTCAGCGGAATCATTGCAAACTGCATGGATGCGCCGCCCTGCACAAAGAGCACCTCGTAATCATCGGGAATGTGCATCAGCTCGCGCAGAAGATTCTGGCAGTTATCCATGATCTGCATGAACGGCTTGCCGCGGTGACTCATTTCCATAACGG
>JAHZHV010000213.1:5520-8046 GCA_019420085.1 Christensenella sp. | reverse complement strand
AAGCACATGCTGACACCGTCCAAAACGGGTCTTCCTGGCGCATATGCGAAGGAAACATCTTTTACCTCCAGAATTGCCATACATCATTCTCCTTTCATTATTCGGCACTGGAAAGAATTTCCCTTGGCTTATATCGAAAAACAGGAACCGCAGACCAAGTTACCGCCACGACAACAATTGCAATGGTACATACAATCAGCGTCACGCCGGTACCCGCCTTCAGATACACCGCATCTGCATCGGGTGTCTGTGCCGGTGCATCCGCTACCGGATTCACGGTAAAGGTCAATTCCTGTACGGGATCAATCTGTTCTTCCTGCGAACGTGCAACATGCGTCGCAGCTGCATCAAACGCAGTCCCGCTGATCAAATGTACGATGGGATTTGCCAAAATGAATGCAACAAGCAACGCAGCACAAGCAAGCAAAACCGTTTCAATCAGCAGCTGTTTCCAGATAGACGCTTTGGTAAGGCCGAAGGACAATAACGCGCCGATTTCATGTCGGCGTTCCCGTACCCAAAGCGAAAGCGTCAGCACAAGCAGCGCCGTACACATGCCAAGCGTAATGATAACAAGAAAAACACACATCCGCTCCAGATAGGAAAGCGATGCAGCCGAATCACTGTACGCTTTGTCGTTAATGGAAACGGTGTACTTGGACCAGTCGATGCCTGGAAGCGTTTGCATATTCTGTGAAATTTCAGGCAGCAGCGCCGGATCATCGAGTGTAAATAAAACACCGTTTCGATAATACGGCACATAATCCGCATCCGCTGCAGCACCGGCCGCATGTGCGCTTGCCATGTCCGTATAAATGAAATTCTGCGGCAGATCCCGTTCTGCCATCAGCGACGAAGTATCCCACGCCTCGCGAATCGTGAAGATACCAACAACCTCAAACGAAAACGGAATACTTTGTTCCCCCATTCGCGTATCGGTATATTCGTTCACATATACGGTAAACGTATCGCCCAGCGCAAGCCCGTTGTTCTGCGCCAATACGTCCGAGATCACCGCACACCCCTGATCGCCGGGCGCAATATGACGACCCTGTACGACTTCAAAGGAATTGTAAAGGAAATTTTCATTCAGCGCACTGTTGTCATTTCCAATCATACGCGGTATTTGACCAACCGGCGTACCCGCATGGCTGCCCGGCGTCAAAATCAAATCTTCCGCATATAAAAAGTAATGACTGATGCCGTTTGCCTCCGCCACACCGTCCATTTGCAGAACCTGGGAAACCAGCGTCTCGTTAATTGGGTTCTGCTGTTTTTCCGTGGTCGCATACTCGACACGAATATAGCCGCCAAGCGCGGCGCGTAAATCTGCCGCAGAGGAGACGCACGCATCGCGCAAAACAAGTCCAACCAGCGACAGAAGCAGCATCACGATCATCATTGCGCCTAAAACGGACGTCTTTTTTCGATTGCGCGTCAGATACAAAACCGCTCTTTTCCAAACAGACAATCGCCTCACCCCCACATAAAAAGTTTATTTATTTTTTGTCGTTCCCTTTCTGTTTGTATTCCACCCGAATCTGAAAAATCCTTTCCTGCGTTGCACGAAAGTAAAAATCCGTTCTCCGATTCATTTGAATCCATGTCTGTAAGCCCTTACACAACTGCATTTGCCGTCTATCAAACCCCGCATAAAAGCACACAATCCGCGATTGCAGTCCTGTCTTCTTTTTTGAAAACACAGTTTACGCTTTTTGTCTCTGCCTTTTCGCAGGCAGCAGAAACCCTGCAGCAAAATCATGGCCTGTACAGACACAAAAAAATGTGCACGGCGCCATATTTCGTGTCGGCTTCCCGCATCCGCCTGTTTTCTCGCCATTGGCATCCTGCGCAGCTTTTCCCGTACATGCGCGTTCCTTCTATCTGCATCATATCGGAACGAATGCATGCATGTCAATACATTTTTTCGTCAAACCATTCCAACAAAACCGCTATATTTTGATTTCTCCAGCATTCATGCCTAAAAAGCATTTCACGGCATACAAAACAGGCGTTGGACATTTTTGGATATACCGCTTATGCTGAGTATGTTCCAGGATTTTCAAACGATTTTTCCAAACGGAACCGCGCCGAAATCTGCGTTTTCGGCAATGAAATCAAATTACAGGGAGGACACCGTCATGCAAGCAAAAGCTTTGGTCTGTTATTTCTCCGCCAGCGGCCAGACGGCCCGTCTTGCTACAACATTGGCGCAGTCGCTGGATGCGGATATCTTTGAAATCCGGCCCGCACAACCCTATACACGTCAGGACTTGAACTGGAACGATTCTTCCAGCCGATCCAGCATCGAAATGAAGGATCCCGATGCACGTCCGGCGCTTCTTGGACCTGTCCCCGATATAAGCGGCTATGACGTCGTGTTTATCGGTTTTCCCATCTGGTGGTATGTCGCGCCGCGCATCATCCAGACATTCCTTGAAAGCTGTGATCTTCGCGGCAAAACCGTCGTGCCGTTTGCCACTTCCGGTGGAAGCGGCATGGGGCGCACGGACGAAGTGCTGCATG
>JAHZHV010000213.1:0-5510 GCA_019420085.1 Christensenella sp. | reverse complement strand
CAGTGCAGGAAAAGCCCGACGTACTGCGCGCGTGGGTCAACGGATTGAATCTTTAAGGCCGACACCATCAAATGCCAGGGAGGAATGCATCATGATAATCAAACAAACGGCAGGCCGGGATGCCTTGGGCGACTTTGCCCCTAAATTTGCCGAACTCAATGACGACGTGCTTTTCGGCCAGGTCTGGAACCGGCAGGAAAGCCTCAATCTGCGTGACAGAAGCCTTGTAACCGTCGTTTCGCTTGCCGCGCAGGGGCTGACGGACAGTTCCTTTGCCTATCACCTGGAAACTGCAAAGCGAAACGGCATCACCCGCAGTGAAATTGCGGAAATTCTGACACATGCGGCATTCTACATCGGCTGGCCGAAGGCGTGGGCCGCTTTCCGGCTTGCAGCAAACATCTGGGCGCAGGACGACGCATGCGACGATCTCATGGCGGCGCACGCAAAATCGATGCTGTTCCCCATCGGTTCGTCCAACGACGCATATGCGCAGTACTTTATCGGGCAAAGCTATCTTGCGCCGCTTTGCAGCACGCCGGTGAGCATCTGCAACGTGACGTTTGAACCCGGCTGCCGGAACAACTGGCACATTCACCGTGCGCAGGAAGGCGGCGGGCAGATTCTCATCTGCGTCGCCGGCCGCGGCTATTACCAGCAATCGGGCGCCGCCGCGCAGACGCTTCTTCCCGGCGACGTTGTAACCATCGCCCCCGGCGTCAAGCACTGGCACGGCGCAGCAGCCGACAGCTGGTTTTCGCATCTTGCCGTCGAAGTGCCGGGCGCCGGTACGGGAACCGACTGGCTGGAGCCCGTCGACGATGACGCCTACCGCGCGCTATATTGATTTACGCAAAGCTTTCGGCACAAACAAAAAACCGCATGTCATTTTGACATACGGCTTTTGTTTTCTTTTGTTTGACCGTGCATGAAACGCTGCAATAGAGACAAACCGCAGCCGCAATTTTCTTTGTTTTACAGTGCGGAAAGTTCCACGCGCTGCCCGGTTTTGGACGAGTGCTTGATGGCGTCGATAATCTGAATCGAACGGTAGCCGTCCTGGAACGTACCGCCATAGGGTGCAAGCGGTTTATCCTGCGCAATGCAATCCAGAAAATAGGCAAGTTCGTTGATATGCGCATGCTCCCAGCCGATGCCGTGCCCGCGCGGCCACCAGTACTGCATGAAGGGATGATCGCAGTCGATCTGCGTAACGTCCACGTTGGTAAAACCCGTTACGGCGCGCTCGACCGTATCCTTCAAAAACACCTGCAGAAAATTCGGCGCTTCCGTGGTAAAAACAAGCGAACCCCTGCTGCCGCAGATTTCAAACGCAAGCTGATTTTTTCGTCCCGTCGAAACGGCCGACGCGCGCAGCACGCCCGTGGCGCCGGAGGCAAACGAGGCAACCGCCATCAGTTCCTCTTCCTGCGTGACCTGTACAGGCCCCTGCGCCGACATACGCACGGGATTGTGATTTGCGGCAAGACCGGATACGGACGTGATTTCACCGCACAGATGCCGCGCCATATCCACAAGATGCGACCCGATGCCAAGCCCGACGCCGGAACCCTTGCTGCCAGCGGCATACCAGACGCGTTCCACGGGCAAATCATCATATGCCCCGGAATCCTGATTATATGAGCCGCTGAAATTGTAAATCTTTCCGATCACACCGCCGTCAATCAGATTTTTTGCAAGTCGCACGGCGGGCAGGAATCGATAATTAAAACCAATCATGGCCTTTGCCCCCGTCTGATTGGAAGCCTCCAGCATGCGCCGTGCGTCCTCACTTGTCAGCGCCATCGGTTTTTCGCAGATCACATGCTTGCCTGCACGCAGTGCAGCGATTGCAATCTGCGCATGCAGCGCATCGGAGGTCGAAACATCGACAACCTGCACGTCGTCGCGTGCAATCACCGCTTCATAGCCCTCACAGGCACACGCATAGCCATAACGCGCCGCCGCCTGCTGCGCTTCCTGCAGCGTAGCGGCGCCAAGCGCCGCAAGGCGAATGGTGTAAGGCGCCGGATAGTAGATATAGGGAATGGTCTTGTACGCATTGCTGTGGGCTTTTGCCATAAATCCGGCCCCGATCAGACCGATTCCAAGTTCCATATTCGCTCCTTTCCCCGCACGGTGTTACCCGCGCAGTCCCAGTTTTTCAAGCAGCGTGCAAAGATACTCCCGCCCGAAGCGCAGGCGTTCGCGCGCCTGCTCGACATAGGGAATCTGTTCATACGCCATCATATCCGGATACAGTCCCTGCGCGTCCTTTTTCGCCGTTTCCCAGGCAAGACGCACAAGCTGTCCCATCTCATAGCGCGTCATATCCGGATGATCGCGCAGCCAGTCTTCATCGAAAATCTGCGCATACCAAAGGCGCTTGTGATCCTCAATGCAAAGATCAATCTGCGGCTGCGCCTGGGCAAGAATGGGCAGAATGGTTTCCCACTCCACGGAACCCATTCCCGGCGGCATGCCCTGACGCACCAGCCCCGCATCGCACAGGCGCAGCAGGCCGTCCTTGGCATGCGTCAGATGCGTATACGGCGCAAGGCGTTTGACCGCCTCGACGGGATAATCGCCCTGAATGAGCAGGTTGCCCGTATCAAGCGTAATGCCGATATATTCCGCGCCGACCGTCTCGACGATGCGTAAAAGCTCATAGCTTGTCGCGTCCGCATGCGTTTCCAGATTAACGCATACACCGCAGTCACGCAGCACGGGACGCATCTGTTTTAGAAACTCACCTGTCGCGCGCAGCTGTTCGCCATAGGGAATGCAGTACTCGACGCGATGCACATACTGCCCCACGTTTGCGCGCACCTGCGTCCATCCGTTTTCGGCGCAAAGTTCAATGTCGCGCCGGAACGCATCGCAAAGCTGTGCCGCGCTGCCCTCAAAAAGATAGGGATTCGGGCGCTGAACGGTGACGTAAGCAAACATACCGCGTCGCTTGACGTCGGCCGCCAGTTCGCGCAGATACCCGGCGTCGCGCTGCGGCGTCAATTTGGTAATATCCTCATACTGAACGCCTTCAAATCCCATTTCAGCCGCCCAATCCAGCATACCGAAGGCATCCAGCTCAAACTCGCGTATCGTATAGGCGTCAAGACCGATTCTCATACCGTTCACCACCATTTAATCAGATCCGTCACGCGGTTGCGCAGCGCAACAAACGCCGGCGCGGTCACATCGCGCGGACGGGGCAGGTCGTCTGTAATCTCCTCTTTGATCTTTGTGGGCTTGTTGGTCAAAACGAGAATGCGCTGTCCAAGATACACCGCCTCCTCGATATTGTGCGTAATAAACACGACCGTCGTACCCGTGCGCTGCCAAAGGCCAATCAGTTCGTCCTCCAGCTTATAGCGCAGTTCCAGATCCAGCTGCCCATAAGGTTCATCCATCAAAAGCAGCATCGGCTGCGTGGCAAACGCACGCGCAATGACCACGCGCTGCAGCATGCTGACGGAAAGCTCACGCGGATAGGCATGGCGGTATTCGGTTAAATGCACCATCTCCAGCGCCTCATCCGTGCGGCGGCGAATCTCCTGCTCAGGATACTTTTTGATCTCCAATCCGAAGCGCACGTTTTTTTCCACCGTCAGCCACGGCATGGCGGAGGATTCCTGAAAGACGTAGGATACATCATGTTTTTTCAAATCCACCGGTTCGCCGCAAATCGTGATTTCTCCGGCCGTAATGTCGTACAGCTTCGTCAGCGAGTTTAAAAACGTTGTCTTGCCGCAGCCGGTCGGTCCGACGATGCACAGGAATTCGCCTTTTTTCACATCAAAACTGACGTTATCCAGCACCAGCAAATCGCCGAAGGCCTTGGTCAGATTGCGTACGCTGACCAGCGTTTCTCCCGTGCCGACCTGCCGCGCAGCATCGCGCAAGCTCTTGTTCTGTGCCATAATGCCTCCTTTGCGTTCACAGCGTCTTGTCCACGACGTCCGTGATTTCCTGCCGCAGTGCAAGGAACGCAGAGTCCGTATAATTTCTCGGACGCGGCAGATCGATTTTGTACTCCTTCTTCACATGGGTCGGGCAGTTCGTCAGCACGACGATGCGATCGGCAAGATACAGCGCTTCTTCAATATTATTTGTTACAAAGACAACCGTCCGCTTTTCCGCTGTGTGGATGCGGGAAATCTCTGCTTCCATCATATAGCGCGTCTGCGCATCCAGCGCACCGAAGGGTTCGTCCATAAACAGCACCTGCGGATCGTTGCAGTAGGCGCGCGCAATGCCAACACGCTGCTTCATGCCGCCGGAGAGACTGTTGGGGTAGCTGTTTTCAAAGCCCTCCAATCCAACCAGCTTAATCAGTTCCCGCGCCTTGTCCTGCCGCTGCGCCTTGGGCACCCCCTGTACCTTCAATCCAAACGAGACATTGCCCATAACCGTCAGCCACGGAAACAGGGAAATCGACTGATACACCACGCCGCGCGAGGTGTCGGGGCCGGTGACCGGCGCGTCGTTGTGCAGCACGCTTCCTTCGCTTGGCATGTCAAGTCCCGACATGATGTTAAGCAGCGTGCTTTTCCCGCACTGCCCCGGTCCGAACAGCACGACAAATTCGTTTTCATATACATCCAGATCCAAATCCCGCACAACCTGCCGCTGTGCGTTCTTTACGGAAAATGTCTTTGATACGCCGCGGCAGCGGATGATTGCACGGCGGTTTACCGCTTCTGTTCGTTCCATGCGCAAAGCTTCCTTTCCACGGCGCGCATCGCCGTTGCAATGACGAATCCCAAAATGGCGATTGCGACCATCGCCGCCAGAATCTGTACGGTATTGCCCGTCTCCTGCGCGGCAAAGATCACCCAGCCGACGCCTTCGTTTGCCTTGACCATCTCCGAGGCAATGACGCCCATCAGGCTTGCCGACAGCGCAATCTGCATGCCGGAGAAGATGTGCGGGACGCTGGCCGGCAGAATGACCGTCGTAAGCAGCTGATTTTCCTTTGCGCCCAACATACGCGCCGCGCCGATTAAAACCGGATCGACGCTGCTGATACCCGCATGCGTATTGATGACAATGTTGGCAAACGCACCGTAGAAGACGATAAAATACTTGGACATCTCACCCGAGCCAAACCACACCAGCGCAAGCGGAATCCATGCAAGCGTCGGAATCGGACGGATCAGTTCAAACAGCGGCTTGAAAATGGCGTTAAACGTCCTGGACATCGCAATGCCGATGCCGCAGGCGATACCGAGAATCACCGCCGCCGCATAGCCGATGACGATGCGCTTCAAACTGATCAGCGCATGCACCGGCAGCGTATATTCCTTGCCGATGGGCGTGACGCAGGAACGGAAGAAATAGGAAAACACCTCGACGGGACCGGGAATCATACGCCCAATCGCCGTGAAGGATACGGCAAGCTGCCAAATCACAAGAAACCCGACAAATGCCGCAATTGCGCCCAGCACTTCCTGACGCTTGCGCCGCACATCCGTATGCGTCTTTTTCTGTTTCATCGTTCACCCCACCTT
>JAHZHV010000212.1:1826-7525 GCA_019420085.1 Christensenella sp. | reverse complement strand
AAGATGCTGATGTGATTGTCGTTAATAAACCGCGCGGCATGGTAGTTCATCCTGCCCCGGGAAACGAGCAGGGAACGCTTGTCAATGCGCTGTTGTATCATTGCCGGGATTTATCGGGAATCAACGGCGTTTTACGTCCCGGGATTGTGCATCGACTGGACAAGGATACCACCGGTGCGCTGTCTGTAGCAAAAAATGATGCGGCACACGAATCGCTGGCACGGCAGATCAGCGAGAGGACGATGGAGCGCTGTTATCATGCGATTGTACATGGGCGCTTTGCACAGCAAAGCGGTACGGTAGAGGCGCCGGTTGGAAGGCATCCAATTCACAGGAAAAAAATGGCGGTCGTGCCGGATGGCCGATGGGCGCTGACAAATTGGCGCGTTTTGGAAGAATTTGATGCGCCTTTTACGCTTCTTGAATTGCGGCTCAAAACGGGGCGCACACATCAGATTCGCGTCCATATGGCCCATATTGGACATCCCGTAGCAGGAGACAGTGTTTATGGTGGGCACACGTCAAAGCTGCCGATGCTCAGCGCACAAGCGCTGCATTCGCGCACGCTCGGCTTTGCGCATCCTGTCACCGGGCAGTGGATTCAGACACAGGCGCCGTATCCGCAGGATTTTCAAAAGGCGCTGGATTATCTTCGTGCCGGTGGCGGCAGGTGAAAAGAAGGAGGAATGAAAAATGGAACGATTGGTGCAGCTGGTGGCACAGGCGCGTGATGCAATATTGGAAACGGAAGCATATCTTTGGAAGCATCCGGCGCCGGGCTATCGCGAATGGGAAGCCAGTCAATATCTGGGTGAGCGTCTGGAACAGATGGGGTGCAAGCTGACATATGCACAGGACATTCCCGGCTTTGTGACACAGATTGAAACGGGGCGGCCTGGCCCGTGTGTATTGGTTTTGGCAGAACTGGATTCCCTGATTGTTCCAGGGCATCCGGATGCCCTGGAAAACGGCGCGGTTCATGCCTGCGGACATCATGCGCAGGGTGCGGCGCTTGTTGGACTTGCGGCGGCATTGACTCAACCGGGTGCACTGGATGGTTTATCCGGAAGCATTCGGCTTTGTGCCGTTCCGGCAGAGGAACTGATTGAGACGTCCTGGCGCGAGACATTGCGGCAGAAGGGGACGATTCGCTATTTCGGCGGCAAGATCGAGTTCATGCATCGGGGACTTTTTGACGGTGTGGATCTTGCATTTATGGTGCATGCATCCAATTTGGGTTCGCTTGCGTTCATGATTGAAAAGGGCAGCAACGGCTGTGTGGTTAAAAACATCTGTTATGAAGGCGTTTCGGCACACGCAGGCGGCGCGCCGCATGAGGGTGTCAACGCACTGTATGCCGCCAATGTCGGGCTGCAGGCCATTAATGCGCTGCGGGAGACATTCCGTGACGAAAAGCATGTGCGCGTCCATCCCATTATCACCAAGGGCGGCGATGCGGTCAATGCGATTCCGGCGCAGGTATGCATGGAAAGCTATGTGCGGGCATGCGATGTGGAAACGATTTTGCAGGTTAATACGCGCGTGAACCGCGCACTGGCTGCAAGCGCCGCGGCATTGGGCGCAAACGTTGTGCTGAGTGACCGCGCCGGATATACGCCGCTTGTCAATGACGTGAATTTGATGGCGGTTGCACATACGGCCATGCTGGATGTATGCGATGCCAAAGAATGCGCGATTGCGGATACGTGGAATACGGGCTGTACTGATATGGGGGATGTGTCTGCCGTCATGCCGGCCATTCATGCCTATGTGGGCGGCGCTGCCGGCACGGGACACGGTGCGGATTTTCGAATTGAAGATCGCGAACTGGCATGTGTCAAGAGCGCCCAATTCCAGGCCGCGCTGCTTTGCCGGCTGCTGGGCAATGACGCGCAGGAGGCGATTCGCATCGTGCGTCAGAGCAAGCCTCGGTTTGCTTCGATTGCACAGTTCCTTGAAACACTGGAAGATATGCAGCGTGACGTCAGAGCCGTCAGTTATCTTCAGGAAAATAGAATTGAACTTGCCTGGTAATGCGTACCGCATGCAGAAAAAATGCATCAGGAACAGGTTGTATCAGGCGAATAAGTATTGGAGTACATCGATGAGAGTATATGAACGCGTGGAACAGTTGATCGGCAATACGCCCCTCATGCGCGTCGCCGCAGCCGGTCAGGACGGATGCATGGCTGATGTCCTGGTAAAGATTGAGTTTTTCAATCCTGCTGCAAGTGTGAAGGATCGCGTCGCGTATGCCATGATTGTGGATGCTGAAAACAAAGGATTGTTGAAAAGCGGCGGCGTGATTGTGGAGCCCACGAGTGGAAATACGGGCATTGGGCTTGCAGCGATCGGTGTCCCTCGCGGGTATCGCGTGATTTTGACCATGCCTGATACGATGAGTCAGGAACGCATTGATATTCTGCGTGCTTATGGCGTAGAGGTTGTGCTGACCCCGGGTGAAAAGGGAATGGCAGGTGCGATCGAAAAAGCGCAGCAATTGTGCAAACAGCTGGGCGCCTATCAACCCGGACAGTTTGATAATCCCGTCAATGCGCTTGCGCATATGCATACCACAGGGCCTGAAATCTGGCGGGATACGGATGGAAAAGTAGATGCTTTTGTCGCCGGCGTGGGAACAGGCGGGACAATTACGGGTGTTGGCCGCTTTCTGAAGGAGAAAAATCCAGCGGTGAAGATTGTCGCCGTGGAACCTTCGTCCTCTGCGCTGCTTTCGGGCGGGAAGGCGGGGCCGCATGGCCTTCAGGGGATTGGCGCCAATTTCATTCCGGCCGTGCTGGATCGTAAACTTTTGGATCAGGTAATTGCTGTAGAGGAAGCGGATGCGTATGCCGCCGGGCGAATGCTGACAAGGCGGTATGGATTGCTTGCGGGGATTACATCCGGCGCCGCGCTGCATGCGGCGCTGTCGATGGCGCGTGATGTGCATTGTACAAGCAAGTGTATTGTGGCGCTGCTGCCGGATACGGGAATGCGCTATTTGTCTACACCGATGTTTGCACAGGATGCGATAAAGGAATAAGGAAGACCTAAGGAGGTTGTATGCTCAATAATTGGCTGCGGGACGACATGGATGCAGTCGCCTCGGCACTGCTTACGATTAATAATTGTGATGAAAATGATCGTCCCGTAGGTGGATATGGACTCAAACGTCGCTGTGTGCGTTTTATTGAACTGGTGCGTACGGCGATGTACCCTCAGATTTTTGCACAGCGGCGCGTCAATGAAGCATTTTTGCCTGCGGTTGTGCGGGATTATTTGCAGCAGGCGTCGATTTTGCTTTGTGAAATTTGTACGGATTTGCTGCCGGAGGGAGAAAACCAAAGTGCACAGGCAGCGCAAATTGTCTGTGAATTTATGGATAGTCTGCCGCAGATTGCACAGGTTTTGCGTACGGATATCCGCGCGGCGTATCTGGGTGACCCTGCGGCACGCAGCGAACAGGAAATTCAGCTGGCCTATCCGGCGTTCGAGGCAATCAGCATTTTCCGCCTGGCACATCGCCTGTTTGAATTAAAGGTACCGCTTTTACCGCGCATGATGACGGAATATGCGCATCAGAACACAGGGATTGACATTCATCCCGGCGCTACGATTGGAACAGACTTTTTTATTGACCATGGAACAGGCGTTGTGATCGGAGAAACCTGTGTGATTGGTCATCATGTCAAATTGTACCAGGGTGTTACGCTGGGGGCCAAGAGCTTTGACGCAGATGAGAACGGCAATCCGATTAAGGGGATTAAACGCCATCCGCAGATTGGAAACGGTGTGGTCATCTATGCCGGCGCCACAATTCTGGGGGGCGATACGGTGATTGGAGATGACTGTGTCATTGGAAGCAACGTCTGGCTGACGCGTTCCGTGGAGGCGGGAAGTTTTGTCTACTATAATGCGAATATCAGCAAGTGTACACGATAAGGTGTAAATCGTGGCTATGGGAGGGACTGCTGCTGCAGTCCCTTTTTTGTGACCGGAATACAGTTTTTTTGGCGTATTGAGCGTTCTGTACATGGACATTTGGACATATGATGCATCAGGTCAATACTCTAGAAGGAGGAAAAACGATGAAAAAATACGTCCCGATTCTGGCGGCGGCGGTGGTTCTGATCGTGGTGCTCATTGTCGCCGTTTCCTCTGGCGGCGGCAAGACGCCTACGACAGAGGCGCCGCTGGAGGAAATCCCTACCGCTTCGGAGGGAAACACGCAAACGCTGAATGTGTATTATCAGAGCGCAAAAGGATATCTGGTGCCTGTTGCGCGTAAGATTGCCGTGCAGGATAATATGGCACAGGCAGCCCTGGATCTTTTGCATGACACTTCTGCCAACTGGTCGGACGCCGCAACGTTTGGCGTAATGCCTACACTGCCCGAAGGTGCGACCGCTTCTGTCAATGTATCCGGTGGTATTGCGCAGGTAAATCTGGAGGGGATGGTCTGTCAGGATGCGGAAAGCGAGAATACGGCGCTGGCTTCCATGACAGCGACGCTGCTGGATATGCCTCAAATCAATGTCGTGCGTTATACAGTGAATGGAGAAGCGTCAGCGATGCTGCCTTTTGGCACTTCGGTTGCACAGGCAATGACACAGGTTAAGGTGAATGCAGAAGATAGTGCACTGGCTGTAGCATCGTCTGACAACACCACCCAGATCCAACTTGCCTTCGTAGAACAGGAATCCGGTCTGCTTGTTCCGGTTACGCGTACACTCAGCGGCTCGTGTTCCCTTTCGGCGGCGCTTGCCGAATTGACGGTGGTTCCGGAAGGAAACAGTGATCTGGTCAGTGCGATTCCACAAAGCTGTGAATTCCTTGGCGCAAGCGTGACGGATGATACGGTTATTGTGGATATGTCGGCTTCCTTTGCAGAGTTGTCACCGCAGGAAGCAACAACGGCGGCGCGTGCGATTGTTTACACGGCAATGCAGGACAGCGATGTTTTGGATGTCGTTATCCGCGCCGGAGGCGTTGCTGTGGATAATGAAGCAACCGCGCAGATGCTTCCTGTTGCGCTGAACGTTGCATCTGAGCGCATCAGTGTTTTGCAGAGCATTGGTACCGGAGAAGGGGATGCGATTGAAAACGATGCAGTAGAACCTGCCAGCCTGACACCGCAGCCGACGACGCCGCTTACAACACCAACGCCGTCTCCCAGTCCGACGCCGACACCCTCTATGAATCGCAAGTAAACAGTTTTATAGAAAAAAGCCGCAGCGTTGTTTGACGTGCTGCGGCTTTTTGTCATTCGTTGAAAAAGCGCATGCAAAGCCGTATAATAAAGAACAGTCTTGAATTTGAGGTGAAAAGCATGCCTTATGACGGCGTTATGATCCATACAATTGCCTGTCAGCTGCGGGAAGATCTGCGTGGTACGCGGATTGAGCGGATTCTTCAGCCTGAACGGGATGAACTTCAGTTTTCCATGCGCGCAACAGGCAAAAAATTCCGACTTGTGTTGTCCTGCAACGCGCAGTTTGCACGTACGTATTTGTGTAAGGAGACGATCCCGCAGAATGATCATCCGCCGATGTTTTGCATGCTGCTTCGCAAGCACTTAAGCGGCGGACGCTTTTTGGACGTGCGGCAAAAAGGGCTGGATCGCGTTTTGTATTTTGATTTCAGTGCGCGTGACGAATTGGGTGACGAGGCCGTCTGGACGCTTGCTGTGGAAATGATGG
>JAHZHV010000212.1:0-1816 GCA_019420085.1 Christensenella sp. | reverse complement strand
CCTGATTCTGGTAGACCAAAATGGGATTATTGTTGATGCGATTAAACGAGTGTACCCGGAAAAAAGCCGCGTACGGCCCGTATTGCCTGCGATGGCATATGTGGCGCCGCCGGGAAAAGTGAAGCGCGATCCGCTGCAAATGGATGCCGAGGCGTTCCTTGATATGGTTCAGACGCTGCCCGATGCGGCAGACCGGCAACAGCAGCTGATGGAAGTTTTAGAGGGGGTTTCCCCGGGCACGGCACGGGAGATCCTGACGCAGGCAGGTTTGTATGTTGCAGGTCCGGTTGTGTTTTCGCCGGCATCAAACAGAGCATTGGCGCAGGCGCTGGATCACTTTTTCTCACGGATTCGTCAAAACGATGTTGCGCCTGTTGTGTGTATGGATGAAGCGGGCGTGCCGCGGGATGTGCAGCCGTTTGCCTATGCCTCTACATCACAGTGGCGCAGCCAATTGTATCCAACGCCGTCTGACGCGGCGGAAGCTTTTTTCAGCGGACGCACGCACGCGCTGCGCGTTTCACAAAAAAGTGCAGATTTGGCACACCTTTTGAAAACGCGTGTGGAACGCGCGGAAAAGAAACTTGCGCTGCAGCAGACGGAATTGCTGGAAGCCGAAAATGCAGAGGCGCTTCGCCTGCGCGGTGAACTGCTTTCGGCATATTTATATCTTGTGCCCAAAGGCGCTTCCAGTGTCAGTGTACCCGATTACACGCGCGAAGGACAGCCGCAGATACAGATTGCGCTGTCTCCCGCGTTATCGCCTGCGCAAAATGTGCAGGAGTATTTTCGACGGTATTCGCGTGCAAAATCAGCGCAGAAACAGTTGGCGCAGCATATTGCGGAAAGGACAGAAGAATTACAGGTGCTGTCTCAGCACGCGTATAATCTGTCGCAGTGCCGCAATGAGGCCGAAATTGATGAAGTACGCCGTGAGATGATCGATTCGGGCGTATTGCATCGCCAGGTGCAAAAGAATAAATCCAAATCGCCAAAGCGGGAGCACAGTGACACATTTGATACGTATACCACGTCGTCCGGATTGCAGGTGCAGGCCGGCAGAAACAACAGACAGAATGATATCCTGACCAAAAACGCTGCGCCGCTGGATGTCTGGCTGCATGTACAAAAACGCCCGGGTTCCCACGTGATTGTCCGCACGCAGGGCGCGCAGATTGATGATGCGTCTTTAATTGAGGCCGCACAAATTGCTGCGGCATATTCTTCCGGTCGCACGGATGGACGTGTCGCGGTGGACTATACGCTGAGAAAATACGTAAAAAAACCGGGCGGCGCACCGGCAGGTTTTGTAACGTATACGCATCAGCAGACGCTTTACGTAGAACCGATGAAGCGTCAATGATGCTAAAAAGGCGTTACCAATTTTTTCAACGGATAATTTTTCCGTTTTTTCGCAGTCTAAGAGCATACAAGTAATTTGCTAAGGAGCGAAAGAACACGATTATGAAAGCAACCGGTATTGTCAGACGCATTGATGAACTTGGACGCGTCGTGATTCCGAAGGAGATCAGACGTACGCTGCGCGTTCGTGAAGGCTATCCGCTTGAAATTTTTGTGGGTAATGATGGCGAGATTGTACTGAAAAAGTATTCGCCTATCGGAGAGATCGGACCTTGTGCCGGTGATTGCGTCGAAGCATTGCATCGCGTCAGCGGTCATACCGCGTTTATCACAGACGCAGAAGTTGTCGTTGCTGCGGCGGGTGCTGCGGCAAGACGTGAATTGTTGGACAAACGTCTGACACAGCAGATGCAGACATTGATGGCGCAGCGGCGCTTACAGGTATTGCAGGAAC
>JAHZHV010000211.1 GCA_019420085.1 Christensenella sp. | reverse complement strand
ACGCACACGGGCACGTGTTTTTGCCCATTGTGTGCCACCCATTTTGCTCAATTTGGGCATGCCGTCCTGTGAACCGATATACTTTTGCACGCGATTCATCTGATCCGTCGGCACATACAGTACATCCGTACCGGCAAAGCGCAGCCGAAGATAATCGCGTCGTTTTCCCTCAACCTGCATCTGGACAATACCGTCATAACAGGCAATACCCTGCTGATCATGTACGACAATATCCCCCGGTGCCAAATCGGAAAAGTCTGCAATACGCGCAGTATTCGCCGCACGCGCCGTCGTTTTTCTGCGCCGTTTTTGCGGCGACAACGTCTCCGTTGCACTGACAAAAGCCAGGCATTCCTGCGGATATTCAGCACCGGCGCCAAGTGTATCAATGACCAGCGCGACGCCGCCGGCGCCGTCGAAAACGGGAACCTGCTGTGCCGTCAGATCGTCCCGCATCTGCGCGGCGGTCTGTTCATCCTGCACGAACAAAAATACCCGGTAATTCTGTCTGCACCATATCTGCATCTGCTGTGCAAGAACGCTTACCCTGCCCTGTGCGGCAAGAATATTGCGCGTCTGCATCCGCACAACGGTCTTGGGACGAAGGTGGGAACCCGCGCGTTCAAAAGCATGCAGGCTGATCACATTTCCGACACCGCGCAGCGCAGCAAACAAAGAATGTGTATCCGCACCCAGCGCCTCAATAAACGGCATTGTTGTACCGTTTTTCAGCGCTTCGGTTACACGCATTGCAAAATGCTCGGCACAGGTATCCATACGTGCGGCAACACGCGCAGGCTCATCGACAAAAATCTGCGCGTCCTGCGGCAGGTATGCCGTCAAAAGCACCTTTTTCACCCGTGCAGCGCAAAACAGCAGTTCCTCCTGTTTTCCCGCCTGCAATTGGTCGGACAGCCGCTGCAGCGCATAGCGATATTCCTCCTGTGCGTCCTGCATCTGCCGGCAAAGCTGCTCCTTGAGCCGCGCAAGTGTTCTGTTCCGCAGCGAATCCGGGATTCGCACTTCACTCGCCGGTAAAACCAGACATGCCTGCAGCATTTGTTCCGAACGCTGCGAAACGACATCAAACGTACGTATGGAATCAATCTCATCGTCAAAAAACTCAATGCGATATGCATCTTCCCTTCCAAGGGCAAATACATCCACAATACCGCCCCGCCGCGCAAATTGTCCCGCGCCTTCTACCTGATCCACACGCGTATAACCCGCCTGCGCCAGTTGAAGGCAAAGCGCGTCCGGTTCTGTTACATCACCCGTATGCAGCGCAATGCACTGCGCCTGCCACGTCTCCGGCTCCAACATGTGATATTGCAGCGCCTCAACAGAACAAACCACAATACAAGGCGTACCGTTTCTCAGCGTCTCCAGCACAGGTGCACGCCGCCACAGCATTTCAAGCGACGCGGCATCTGCCCCGCTGACAAAATCCCGCGGTGCCAGACGCAAGACAGGCGTCTGGGGTAAAAGTGCCGCAAGCTGTCCCATCAGCTGTCCGGCCTGCGTATCCTGATGCGTCACAACAAGCGCCGTACCGCCGCGATAAGCCGCCGCGATAAGCTGTGCCCGCGCATTTTCACATACGCCAAAAACCGAGCAGGGTGTTTTCCCCCCCTCCTCGGCCTGACGAATATCCGACAGCCACGGCGTCTGCCGCAGCAACTGCAAAAGTCGATGCATTATCTGCGCCCCGCTTTTGTGTTATAAAGACACATAGCGTGTTCCACGCCATGCTCGGCCCAATCCTCCGCCGCAAGCGCTGCCTGCTGCGCGGCCTCACGGGCAGGCTGCGTCATCTGTCCCATGACAAACTTGATCAGATCCCCGCCTTTGGGCGGTGCGCCCACGCCGATGCGCACCCGTGCAAACTGCTGTGTACCAAGATGCGCAACAACCGAACGCATACCGTTATGCGTACCTGCACTGCCGCCGGGACGGATTCGCAGCGCGCCTTCGGCGATATCAATATCATCATAGATGATCAAAAGGCGCTCTGCAGGGATTTTATAAAACCGCATCAACGCCGCAACGGCTTCACCGGAGTTATTCATATAAGTCAGCGGCTTTGCCAGAATGATCCGTGTATTTCCAATACGCCCGGTTGCCACAGCAGCGCGGCATTTATGCCTCTTAAACGTCAAATCATGGGCATCGGCAAGCATCTGCACCGCAATGAAACCGGCATTATGCCGCGTATCCCGATACTGATCGCCGAAATTTCCCAGTCCGACAATGAGCCGATCTTCCGAGCTCTTTCTATGAAAGCCAAACAGTCCCACCAAACGCCTCCCCGTTTTGCATGTTTCCTGCGTTTTTACGGTTCACTGCGCTTTTTGCGCGCCCAGCCAGGTTTGTTTACCTGACGCGCACGCGCAATCGCAAGCGCATCTTCCGGCACTTCCTGCGTCACAGTGGATCCCGCTGCAATGTATGCGCCGTCGCCCACCTGCACCGGAGAGACCAGATTTGTGTTGCAGCCGATAAAAACGTCGTCTCCCACACTTGTGCGATACTTGCGTTTCCCATCATAATTGACAAATACCGTGCCGCATCCGACATTGACGCGCTGCCCCACATCCGCATCTCCAATGTACGTCAGATGCGAAACCTTGGTATCATCCCCAACAACGCTGTTTTTGATTTCCACAAAATCGCCGATGCGCGCACGCTGTCCGATCACACTGTCCGGACGCAGATAAGCAAACGGCCCAACCGTCGTATCATTGCCCACACGCGCCTGCAGCAAAACACTTGCCGTCACAGTCACATTGTCACCGATGACACTATCCTCCATG
Source organism: Christensenella sp. (assembly GCA_019420085.1). GTDB lineage: Bacteria > Bacillota > Clostridia > Christensenellales > Maliibacteriaceae > RGIG9107. The sequence continues at coordinate 3,571 of JAHZHV010000211.1, read as the reverse complement.
CGGCATCCGGAGTAAATCGTGCAGCCGCTTCCAATATGCGTATTGCCCGCAAGCACATTACCCGGATACACAATCGTATCGCGGCCGATCTGCACATCCGCCTCAACATATGTATTTTCCGGATCAATCATTGTCACGCCGCTTTGCATCAGCGCCGTGCAAATACGCCGGTTCATCATCTTCTGCGCCTGCGCAAGCTGCACACGGTCATTAATCCCCATGCACTCCGTCGCATCCGCAGCAACGCACGGTTCAACAATGCGTCCGTCCTTTGCAAGAATTCCCACAATGTCGGTAATATAGTACTCTTTTTGCGCATTTTCATTGCGCAGACGATCCAGCGCATCAAACAGCAAATCGCGCCGCACGCAATAACCGGAAACATTTGCCTCACGAATGGCAAGCTGCGCAGGCGTAGCATCTTTTTGTTCCACAACACCTACAACATGCCCCTGCTCATCGCGCAGAATACGGCCGTATCCGGTGGAGTCTTCCAGAACAGCAGTCAAAACCGCCGCATCACAGCGTCCCTGCACCACCCCCTGGCAAAGACGCTCCAGTGTCTCGCGGCGAAACAGCGGCATATCGCCCGCCAAGATCAGCACTGCCTCGGCATTTCCCTCCTGCAGCTGGGCACGCGCCATCATCACGGCATGCCCCGTTCCCAAACGTTCACGCTGCAGCGCATAACGCACACGATCGCCATACGCCTGGCGTACAGCCGCTTCGTTTTTTCCCACAACAATAATCGGCTTTTCCTCGCTCTGCGGCGCAGCAGCCATCGCCCAGTCAAGCAGCGTCTTGCCGCTGATCTTATGCAGAACCTTGCTTACATCCGAACGCATACGCGTTCCTTCACCGGCAGCCATAAAAACAGTCTGTATTTTCATGGAACACAAACCTCCTAAAAACCTTATGTTTTATCGCGCACTGCTTTCCAGCCACGCGGCAGGCTCAACGCGCCGCATTCCGTCAGACAACTCATGCACCTGCATCAGTGTAACATAATTGTCCACCATTTTTTTCTGCGGCGCCGCCATCGTCATGACAATTCCCGTTCCAACGACACAGACGGAAAACTCCCGCATCAAATCAGCCAATCCTTTGGCGCTTCCGCCGGCCCGCATGAAGTCGTCAATAATCAGCGCACGCTGTCCTTCGCTGACGGCACGGCGCGCAAGAGACATCATTTCCATCTTTCCGGAACCTGACATATAGCTGATCGTCACAAGAGATCCTTCCAGCATCCGGTTATCCCGCCGCGCAATCACAAGCGGCACACCCAGCGCAGGTGCCGTCATCAACGCAACGGGAATACCGCGCGTTTCAATGGTCAGTACAAAATCCGGTGCTGTGCGCACAAACTGCGCCGCCAGAAGTTCCCCCATATGCTGCACGCTGCACGGATCTGCCAGGATATCGCTCATATACAAAAATCCGCCGGGCAGCAACCGCTCGGATTCGCTGAGTTTGCGGCAGAGAGACCGCACAAACTCAAGCCCTTCTTTCTTGCCAGGCACAGGCCAGAACTTCACGCCGCCTGCCGCACCCGTAACGGTGATAAACTCACCCAGTTCAAAATAGTCAAATACTTCGCGCATAATGACAAGATCTTCACTGATCGTCGATTTTGCCGCATCAAACATATCGGCAAAATACGTCAGCGTATAAATCTGATTGGGATTGGTTGTCAAAATACGGGTCATTGCGGCAATTCGTTCATTTCGTTTCATCTGGCACGGCTCCCATCGGATTTTATCGAACGTTCGGATCGAACCAGACTATTATAATTCAGTTTTATCTTCATTTCCAGCATGAACCGAAAAATTTTTTCATTTTTTTAACCATTTGCCGCTCAGAAAAATAAATGATTGTCGGTCTGCATCAAATACAGTATAATATATCAGATATGCGCACCTTGCGTCGTATCGTTAAACTTTGAAATGGGATGAGACAATAGAGTATGGAGCATATCAATCAGCATCGTCACGGCCGCGTCCATATGATTGGAATCGGGGGTTCCAGCATGAGCGGCCTTGCATCCATCCTTCTTGATAAAGGATTTCGGGTCAGTGGATCCGACTTAACGCCATCCCCCGTTCTGAAAGCGCTTGCAGCACGCGGTGCCCAGATTTTTATCGGACATGATGCACACAACGTCGATGGCGCCACAATCGTCGTACATACCGCGGCCGTACATCCGGATAATCCTGAAATGCGTGCAGCCGCGCAGGCCGGTATCCCCATCATGGAACGTGCCGTGCTTCTTGGACAGCTGATGGCGCAGTACGAAGTTGCAATCGGCATCGCCGGAACACACGGCAAGACAAGTACAACCGCACTGACCTCCACCATCCTGGAACTGGCCGGAACCGATCCCACGATTCACATCGGCGGACGTCTGGATCTGATCGATGGCAGCACAAAAAGCGGCGCCGGGAATATCTTCGTAACGGAAGCATGCGAGTATGTGGAAAGCTTCTTAAAGCTCAAGCCTACCATCGCTATCATTCTCAACATCGATAACGACCATCTGGATTACTTCCGGGATATCGATCACATTCAAATGGCTTTTACCCGCTATGCTGCGCTGGTTCCCGCTGCCGGCACGCTGATCGTCAACGCCGACGATCCGCGCTGTATGCAGGTTCTGGAAAGCGCCGCCTGCCATAAAGTGACGTTTGCGCTTGAAAATCAGGATGCAACCTGGCGTGCAGACAATATCTGTTTTGATGCGCAGGGCTTTGCCTCCTTCGACGTTCTGCATGATGGCACGCTTTTTGATCGCTTTACACTCTGCATTCCCGGACGCCATCACGTTTATAATGCCCTTGCAGCCATTGCCGCCACATACTGCTGCGGCATAGACGCTGCCGCCATGCATCAGGGATTTAACAGCTTCCATGGTGCGCAGCGCCGGTTTGACTTGTGCGGCGTGCGAAACGGCGTACGCATTATTCACGACTACGCACATCACCCAAGCGAAATCCGCGCCCTGATTGATACAGCCGCTTTGCAGCATCCGCGCCGGATCGTCGCCGTTTTTCAGCCGCACACATACTCGCGTCTGAGCAAGCTGTTCGGCGACTTTGCGTGTGCCTTTGACGCTGCGGACGAAATTATCGTTACAGACATTTATGCAGCGCGGGAAGCAAATCCGGGAACCGTTCATCCGGAAGCGCTTGTACAGGCAATCCGCGCTCGCGGAAAAGATTGCCGCTATATCGGCGGCTTTGAACAGATTGCCGATTACATCTGTCAAAGCACGCAGTCGGGTGATCTGGTTCTGACGATCGGCGCCGGCACCATTGACGCACTTGGCAAAATGATTTTGGATCGCTGAACAATACAATAAAAAGAGCATGAAAAAGTGCCACGGCGCAGCTGCAGCTGCGCCGTGGCGTTTTTTATACCGGGTCATTGCCCTGCGGTACATCAGGCTCATCCCGCTGTTTCATCTTCGTACGGTATTGTCCCAAAATGCCGTCATACTTTTTCCCCGCAAAATAATAATACAATTCAAACGCGCCTGTCGTCAGTACAAGCATCCCTGCGTATGCCGTCAAAAAGC
>JAHZHV010000210.1 GCA_019420085.1 Christensenella sp. | reverse complement strand
CACGAAGACGGTTCCATTGAAGAAACGGATCACTTTACCGGCATGTGGGCCTGGAAACATCCGCATACAGCCACAGGCGACATCACCTATACACCGCTTCGCGGCGACGTACGTTTCTTCGACGTCACGTTTGGCTACGAAGAAAACAAAACCGTCCTGCATGATTTGTCACTGTACGCAAAACCCGGTCAGAAGATCGCATTTGTCGGTTCCACCGGTGCGGGCAAAACGACAATCACCAATCTGATCAACCGTTTCTACGACGTACCGGACGGCAAAATTCGCTACGACGGAATCAACATCAACAAGATCAAAAAGGCCGATCTTCGCCGCAGTCTTGCCATGGTGCTGCAGGATACGCAGCTTTTCACCGGCACCGTGATGGACAATATTCGCTACGGACGCCTTGATGCAACCGACGAAGAAGTCATTGCCGCCGCAAAGCTGGCCAACGCACACAGCTTCATCTCCCGTCTGCCGGACGGCTATCACACCATGCTGACGACAAACGGTGCAAACCTGTCGCAGGGACAGCGCCAGCTGTTATCCATCGCTCGCGCGGCTGTAGCCAATGCGCCTGTGCTGATTCTGGACGAAGCGACAAGTTCCATCGACACGCGTACGGAAGCACTGATTGAGAAGGGCATGGATACACTGATGCAGGGCCGCACGGTCTTCGTCATCGCCCACCGCCTGTCCACCGTTCGAAACGCCAATGCCATTATGGTACTGGAGCACGGACGCATTATCGAGCGCGGGGATCATGACGATCTGATTGCACAGCGCGGTAAATATTATCAGCTTTATACCGGCGCATTTGAGCTGGAGTAAGCATGATTCCACTTAACTGACATGATTCCGCAGCCACGCAGTATTCTATCTGCACGGCTGCGGAATCTTTTTTATTGTATCGTGCACCTTATATGTAACGGTGATGCGGCGTTTCGTATAACCGCGAACGTTGAAAAAATCCGGCGTATATGCTATAAATAAAGAAGTTTCTGCCCTTTTTTGAATGCGGCAGACAAATCCGAGCAAAAAGGACCGAAAGCATCCATGGAGCAGACGAATCCCATTGTAAGCGTTATTATGCCCTGTTACAATGACGGCGCTTATATTCAGGAAGCAATTGATTCTGTTAAAGCACAGACATATCCGCATATTGAGTTGATTGTCATCGATGACAATTCATCCGATCCTGAAACCATAAAAATTTTAAACACACTTGCATCACAGGATGTCACCGTTTTGCATACACAGCATGTAGGTCCCTCCGGTGCACGCAATTATGGTATCCGTCACGCAAAAGGGCGCTATATCCTGCCTGTTGATGCGGATGACATCATTCTGCCCACGTATATTGAAAAAGCAGTAGCGGCTATCGATGCCGTTCCTGCGCGTGGTGTTGTCTACTGTCATGCAGAACTGTTCGGCACGCAGAACGGTCCATGGGATCTTCCGGATTTTTCGTTGGAACAGATGCTTCTTTACAACGTCGTATTTGTCACATCTCTTTTTTACAAAGAAGATTGGGAACGTCTTGGCGGCTTCAACGAAAACATGAAACATGGTCTGGAAGACTATGACTTTTGGATCGGCATGATGGAGCTGGGTCGGGATATCTATCAATTGCCCGAGACACTTTTCCGCTACCGGTTTAAAAAGAAGTCGCGTTCCACGCAGCTGAACAGCAGTCTGGAAGCCACGCAAATGATGTACCAGCAAATCTACGAAAACCATCCGGATTTTTACAACAAACATCGGGATCTGTATGTCAAGGTTCTGCGCGATGCTCTGACGCGGTACCAATTCAACAACATGAAACTTGCCCGCTACGCCAAGCTGTATCATGTGTTAAAAAAATTCCCGCCTGCCCAATGGATCGCACGTCTGATCACTCGCTAAGCG
>JAHZHV010000021.1:2130-6457 GCA_019420085.1 Christensenella sp. | reverse complement strand
GGGGGGGGGGGGGGGGGGGGGGGGGGGGGGGGGGGGGGGGGGGGGGGGGGGGCCAGCTTTAAAATGATGTGTTGATTTTGTTTGCAGTTTAGATTATAATATATGTTTTCGTTTAGTCGTGTGGTTTTTTAATAGAACTGAATATATTTTTTAAGGAGAAAACAATCGTTATGAAGAATAGAGTTGCAAAAATTGTATATGCTGTTAGTTATATAGCAGCTATTGTATTTGGTTTTAGTGTATTTTTAAATGTGTTTTCTGCTTCAAATGGTTCATTACAAGATGTTATACCATATGCAGTTATTTCAACTTTATCTGCAATTGTTATTGGCTTTATTGTATGGATTGTGTTTCGCGCTGTTGCAGAAATCATTGAGTTACTTCAAACAATTGCAGACAAATGAAATTGTTTTGCTTTGACGTTGCTGGCATCACTATAATGATCTTTATTTAGGTGTTGTTTGTTGTTTGCACAAAAGTGCGACGGCGTCATGAAAGTTGCCATCATCCCATAAATAAAACACAACGGCATGTGGGGTATATAAAAAGGTGCTGTGCAAGTACTGCAGCGCCTTTTTTCGTTTCAAACAGTTAAACCTTTCAAATTTTGAGAAAGCTGGCGCAACGAATGAAAACGCCAAACAAATCCGCGCAAATGCGTAGTAAATCTTCCGGTATTGCGAAATACTATATATTGACAATTCAAATGGACGATAGTACTGTATATAGTACACATCTGCAATAGAGCCTACAGGGAGGAACTGGTTATGAACGTACGCAAGCGCAATGGAAAAATCGTTGCTTTTGACGCGGAGTTTATCAATCGCGCGGTAGCATTGGCCGCAGCGGCGGCAGGGGAACATGACGATGCGGCGATTGATGCGGTTACGGAATCGGTTACGCAGAAACTGACTGCGATGAACCAGGCGATTGTTGATATTGAAACCATTCAGGATAAGGTGGAACAAACGCTGTTTGAACATAAGCTGTACCAGACGGCAAAGGCCTATATTCTGTATCGCATGGAGAAAGAAAAGGAGCGTAGCAACGAAAATTGGAAGGAAGGCCTTTTGAGCCGCGAATTTCTCAGTCCCTATAAGCATGCGCCAAATCCCATGCAGCAGCTTGGTGCGTTTGTGTATACCAGAACCTATTCCCGCTATTTGCCGAAACTGGGACGCCGCGAGTTTTGGTGGGAAACCGTGCGTCGCGCGGTTGAGTATAATGCTTCTCTTGCGCCGACATCGCGCGAGGAAGCGGAAGAATTGTACGACAATATTTATCATCTGCGCCAGTTCCTGTCCGGGCGAACGCTGTGGGTAGGCGGAACGCCTGTGGCCGATCAATATCCCATGGCCAATTACAACTGCGCCTTTACGGTGATTAATGATTTTTCGGCCTATCACGATCTTTTCTATCTGTTGATGGTGGGAAGCGGTGTTGGCGTGCGGGTTTTGCAGCAGGATGCGGATGAATTGCCGCCCGTGCGTACGGATATTAAGATCCTGCATAAATCCTATGATCCGCGTCCGATGGATCAACGGTTGGAGTTTACGGATCTTACCTTCACGCGCGATACGGCGACGATGAGCATCGGCGACTCCAAGGAAGGCTGGGCGCAGGCGCTGCAGCACTATTTTGAGCTGCTGACCAATCGTGAATACAGCGCCATCAATAAGCTGGTTGTTGTTTATGATTCCATTCGTCCCAAAGGGGAACGGCTCAAGACCTTTGGCGGAACGGCAAGCGGTTTCAATTCGATGATGACGATGCTTGATAAGATCCACAAAGTGATTACGGCGGCGGGGATGCGCAGTGAAAAGGTATGGACCGCGCTTCGTCCCATTGATCTTTTGGATATTGCCAATATTATTGGTGAAAATGTCGTCTCCGGCGGCGTGCGCCGTACGTCCGAGATTGGTTTGATTGATGCGGATGACCAGACGTGCATTCAGGCAAAAAGCCAGCTTTACAGGCAGGTAAACGGCCGCTGGGAAATTGATAAAAACATTGCGCACCGGCAGATGAGCAATAATTCGATTTATTACCGGAAAAAGCCGACGCGTGAAAAACTCCACTGGCATTTGCAGCAGATGCGTTATTCCGGCGAACCGGGCTGGATTAACGAGGAAGCGGGAGCAAAGCGACGCCCCAATTTTAACGGCTGCAATCCGTGTGGTGAAATTTTGCTTGACAGTAACGGACTTTGCAATCTGACGACGGTAAACGTCATGGGATTTGTCAAGGACGGGCAGCTGGATCGCGAGTCTTTGCTGCATGCGCAGCGTCTTTCGGCACGGGCGGGGTATCGCATGACCTGCCGTGCGCTTGAAATGCATCGCTGGAATCGCGTGCAGCAGCGTGACAGGCTTCTTGGCTGTTCTTTGACCGGATGGCAGGATATGGTCAACGCAACCGGAATGGACCGGCAGCAGCAGGCAGCACTGCTTGAGGATTTGCGCAGTGCTGCACATGAAGCCGCCGGACAACTTGCACAGCGCCTGAACGGTCCGCAACCGCTGCTTGTCACGACGATCAAGCCGGAGGGTACCCTTTCGCTGCTTCCGATTGTATCCAGCGGTGTCCATTATTCCCATGCGCCGTATTATATCAGGCGCATCCGCATTACGGCGACGGATCCGCTTTGCCGCGTCTGTGAGGAGTTGGGGTATCCGGTCCTGCCGGAAGTGGGGCAGGATCCCGATGATCCCACGACAAAGGTGATCGAATTTCCCGTTAAGGCGCCGGAGGGCAAGGTCAAAGCAGACGTATCTGCCATTGAGCAGCTTGAAAACTATAAACTGTTCATGCAGCACTATGTGGATCACAATTGTTCCATTACCGTACATGTGCGCGACAATGAATGGGATGATGTCGAACAGTGGGTGTGGGACAACTGGGATGACGTTGTCGCGTTGTCTTTCTTAAGCTACGATGACAGTTTCTACGATCTTCTGCCGTATGAGGCGATTGATGAGCAGGAGTATCTGCGGCGCAAAGCTGCCATGCGTCCGTTTAATCCGTCGCTTTTGTCCCGTTATGAGCACGAGGAGACCGAATTGGATATCGGCGCTGCGGATTGCGCAAGCGGTGTATGTCCTGTTCGCTGAGATGAGAGGTATGTATGCGCAGAGCGGAGAAAGCCGTGACGGATCTTTCGCAGATCCGACAGATTTTATCACGCGCGGCAGTTTGTCATATTGCCTTTGCAGTACCCGGTGAAGCACCCTATATTTTGCCTTTAAACTACGGCTTTTTGCTCACGGATGATGGGGAACTGACGTTGTTTTTCCACGGCGCGCTGCAGGGACGTAAAATCGATTTGATCCGGCAGCACGTGCCGGTGGGGTTCTGTATTGACATTGCACACGGGCTTGAAGCGGCGCAAACGCCGTGTCAGTATGGATATCGTTTTGAGAGCGTTATTGGAGAGGGCGTCTGTACGCTGGTGGAAGATCCGCAGCAAAAAGCGGATGCGCTTACGCATCTTATGCGGATGCAGACACAAAAAAATATACCTGTCAGTCCGAAACAGGCGCAGTCCTGTGCTGTTTTTACAATTGTAAGCAAAAGTTTTACGGCAAAATGCAGTCTGTAAATAGCAAGACGCGGCTTTGTCTTTTCAAACGACAAAGCCGCGTCTTGTTATAAGCATCTGACCATTACGCATGTGTCTGAACCCAGGTTTGCACATATTGGGCGAATGTTTGCGCGACCGGATTGTCGGTACCGGTTTTTGAAAGAGCCAGCGCAATGGTACGCCTGCATGGCGGATCCAGTGGAAGCACAGCGATGGACTCCCGGCAATCCTGCAGCAGCAGCTGTGGCAGAATACTGATTCCCAATCCTTTTTCAACCATGGCAATGATGGCGTAATCGTCCTTGGTTGTGAATTTTATATTGGGCGTTACACTGTTTTTATGAAAAATCCGTCTGGTATCGTGGCTCGATGTTTCAAGCAGGCTGATAAAATCTTCCTGCTCTACGCGCCGTACGGGATAATGAGAGGCGCCTGCAAGCGGATGATTTGTCGGTACAATTGCAACAAGCGGATCTTCGGCCAGAGTAAAATACGGTAATTGCAAATTGGTTGGAAGCGAGATAAATCCAATGCCACACGCTTCATCACGAAGCCACTGTTCCACGTCGTGGTAATCGCCGTTATTCAATTGAAATTCTACTTTGGGATGGAGTAACTGAAACTGTTTCAGAATATCCGGAAGCCAGTGAACGGCAACGCTTGTAAAAGCTGCAATGCGAACGGTACCAATATCATGTCCGCGAATGCCGGAAATAATTTGTTCCAGCTGTTCATTTGCACGCAGAA
>JAHZHV010000021.1:0-2120 GCA_019420085.1 Christensenella sp. | reverse complement strand
AACGGCAAGCACCGCGGGCAGAGTTTGCTTTCCGGCTGCCGTCAGTTTTACACCCTGGCGGTTTCGTACAAGCAGGCGATACCCAAGTTCTTCCTCCAAAGATCGAATCATGTGGCTGACTGCCGACTGTGTACAGCCCAAAGTCTGCGCAGCACGTGTGAGACTCTGCAGGGAAACCACGCAGGCAAATGCCTCATATTTGCGAAGATTCAACGTGTTTCGCCTCCCTTTTGCTTCGCAGTGCCTCTTGTATTCAAAAGGCGAATATGCGAAAATAAAGGCATTGTACGGCGTTTTTATGGGGATGTTCCATGCGGCGTACAGTCAAAACAGGATACAGAGGAGGAACGGTCTGCTTTGAATGTATATCTGGACTTATTTTTAACTTTTGCACGAATCGGCGGCCTTACCTTTGGCGGTGGTTATGCTATGCTGCCGATGCTGCAGCGCGAGGTTGTGGAAAAACGCGGCTGGGCAACGGAGGATGAATTGGCAGATTATTATGCCATCGGACAGTGCACGCCGGGCATTATCGCTGTCAACACGGCTACTTTTATTGGAAATAAGAGCAAAGGTGTTTTGGGCGGTATCATTGCTACACTCGGTGTGGTCTTCCCGTCTTTGGTTATCATCACGATCATCGCAGCCTTTTTGCAGAATTTTGCAGATCTTGCCATTGTAAAAAATGCCTTTGCAGGCGTACGCGTTTGTGTTTGTGTCCTGGTTTTTAATGCCGTTTGCAAGCTTTTTAAGAAAGCGGTTGTCGATGTATACGCACTTGCAATTTATTTGATTGCGCTGGCTGCAATGGTGTTTTTTGACTTTTCGCCGGTATGGATTGTGTTGGGTGCGGGCTTATCCGGTATCGCGATTCAATCCCTGCGAATGAGAGGGGGAAAGAATCAGTGATATACCTTCGCTTGTTTTATGAGTTTTTTAAAGCCGGTCTGTTTGCCGTTGGCGGGGGACTTGCAACATTACCGTTCCTGGATGCAATGGCCACAAAAACAGGATGGTTTACCCATCAGGCTCTTGCCGATATGGTTGCCATTTCCGAGTCGACACCCGGTCCGATTGGCGTAAATATGGCCACTTATGTTGGGTTCACCACTACCGGAATTCCCGGAGCCGTTATTGCCACACTTGGATTGATTGCACCGTCGATCATTGTCATTCTGATTATTGCTGCAATTTTGAAGCGCTTTGCAGAAAACAAGCTGGTGCAATATGCTTTCTATGGGCTGCGCCCGGCGTCTGTGGGACTGATCAGTGCTGCGCTTGTATCTTTGGTAACGATGTCCCTTGTGGTTGTCAACAGTGCCTCTTTTGCGGCGGGAATCCATATTGTGTTGGATTGTAGGGCGCTTATTCTTGCAGCCGTAATTCTGATTTTATCCAATAAGACCAAATGGCATCCTGCATTTTTCCTGCTTGGATCTGCAATTGTCGGTGCTGTGTTTGGTTTTGCCGGTGCATGATCTCATTTTTTTTAGAAAAAGATTTGGCGCTGCCGTATTAAAAGCGGCAGCACTTTTTTTATGAATTCATGGCCTGAATGCTTGCAAAAACTGAAAAAAGCGTATATGATAAAGAAAGTTAGCACTCAATGAATAAGAGTGCTAATAATTCTCGTAAACTATTTCCACTGGAGGGTTGATCGGTTCATGGCCAAAAAACAGTTTAAAACCGAATCAAAACGGATTCTGGAGTTGATGATCAATTCCATCTACACCAATAAGGATATTTTCCTGCGCGAGTTGATTTCCAATGCAAGCGATGCAATTGATAAGCTTGCCTTCATTGCATTGACGGATGAAAAGGTTGGCATGTCCCGCAGCGATTTTGAAATTACGTTGTCTGCGGATCGGACACAGCGCACGCTGACCGTTTCGGATAACGGCGTCGGCATGACCCGTGAAGAGCTGGAATCCAATCTTGGAACCATTGCACGCAGCGGATCGCGTCAGTTTAAGGAAGATTTGCAAAAAGAAGAAGGCGAGCCTTCTACCGCGATCGATATTATCGGCCAATTTGGCGTTGGTTTTTATTCGGCATTTATGGTTGCCGATCAGGTTACGGTTATTTCCCGCGCCTACGGACAGGATGTTGCGTTTAAGTGG
>JAHZHV010000209.1 GCA_019420085.1 Christensenella sp. | reverse complement strand
TGCCGTCTGATTTCAAGCAAAAGTTGTAGAAAAGTTGTAGTTGTAAGCCCTTTTTGCTACATCTTGTGCCGTCCGGTTTCGTCAGACACTATATATTGTGGAATTTTAGTCTAATGGCTTCATCGTGGGGAACAAAATCACGTCACGAATGGACGGACTATCCGTCAACAGCATGACAAGCCGGTCAACGCCGATTCCCATGCCGCCCGTGGGCGGAAGACCGATTTCAAGGGCGTTAAGGAAATCTTCATCCACCTGCGCTTCACCCTCGCCGGCCATCTTGGTCAGCGCCTGCTTGACAAAGCGCTCACGCTGGTCAATGGGGTCGTTCAGCTCGGAGAAGGCATTGCCAAATTCCCAGCCGTTGATAAAGAACTCAAAGCGCTCCGTCAAATGCGGCGCATCCGGGCAGCGCTTGGCAAGCGGCGATACCTCGACCGGATATCCATAGACAAACGTCGGATTCACCAGCTTTTCCTCGACGCAATCGTCGAACACTGCGTACAGCGCCTGTCCCCAGGTAAAACCGTCCTCAACCTGTGCACCGGCCTTCTTGGCAAGCGCACATGCCGCGGCATCGTCACCAAAAACTGTTTCAAAATCGCAGCCGGTGTATTCACGCACCGCCTCCACCATGGAAAGCCGGCGCCACGGCGGGGTCAGGTCGATTTCGCGTCCCTGATAGGTAATCTGCGTCTTACCGCAGACATCCCGTGCCAGGGTTACAAACAACTGCTCGGCAATATCCATCATGCGATTGTAATCGGCATAGGCCTCATACATCTCAATGCTTGTAAACTCCGGATTGTGCCGCTGATCCATGCCCTCGTTGCGGAAAATGCGGCCGATCTCATAGACCCGCTCCAAACCGCCGACAATCAGGCGCTTTAAATGCAGCTCCGTTTCAATGCGCATGTACATGGGAATATCCAGCGCATTATGATGCGTAATAAAGGGCTTGGCCGCTGCACCCGTAGCAATCGTATGCAGTACAGGCGTCTCCACCTCAAGGTATCCCTGCGCATCCATAAACGCACGGATTCCGCGCAAAATGCGGCTACGCGCGTAGAACGTGTCGCGTACCTGCGGATTTACAATGAGGTCGACATACCGCTGGCGATACCGCAGATCAGGATTCTTTAGCCCATGGAATTTTTCAGGCAGCGGCTGCAGTGACTTGCAAAGCAGCGTCACCTGCTCTGCCCGGATGGAAATTTCGCCATGACGCGTGCGGAATACCTCGCCCTGAACACCGACGATATCGCCGATATCCATGCTCTTGAACGCATCATAACTTTCCTGTCCGACGGCATCAATCCGCACATAAATCTGGATCTGACCGCTCTTGTCCAGCACATGCGCAAAAGAAGCTTTGCCCATCACGCGGCGTGACATCATCCGTCCCGCGATGCTCACGCTTGCACCCTCCAGTTCGTCGAACTGTGTCACAATCTGCTGTGCAAGGTGCGTGCGCGCATACTTGGTAATGGCAAAAGGGCTGTGCCCAGCCTGCGTCAGCGCGGCCAGTTTCTCCCTGCGCACACGGCGTACTTCATTTACATCCTGTTCGGTTTCGGCCTGCGCGCCGACGCGATTTTCGTCCATAGTTTCCTCCCTGCGTATGAAAGTAAAAATCAGGCTCTGCCGACACTGAGAATCCGCAGCGTCAACGTGCCCATCGGCACCTCAATATCCACTGTCTGTCCCGCTTCGCATCCCATCAGTCCTTTGCCGATCGGCGCCTGATACGAAATCTTGTTGTTGGCAGGATCTTCCTCTGCATCACCGCAAATTGTCAACGTGAAGCGGTCAACGGCTTTGCCGCCTTCCAATTCCTCCACTTCCACAATGCTGCCAATGCTGATTTTTCCATCAACATGTTCATCATCGGAAATGACACGCGCATAACGCAGGCGTTCTTCCAGCTGTGCAATATCGTACTCCAGAAACGCCTGTGCGTTTTTCGCCTCATCATATTCACTATTTTCCGAAAGATCACCGAAGGCGCGCGCACGTTCGATACGCTCCGCAACCTCCTGGCGCTTCACTGTCTTCAAATACTCCAGTTGTTCCTTGCGCTTTTCCAGCGCTTCTGCTGTAAGCAGGACTTCTTCCGCCATCGACAATTCCTCCTGTTCAGATCAAAAAATGTATCACCCAAAACCGCTGGTTCGGGTTATACATTCCAAGTGATTATAGCGACGGCCTACTGTATTGTCAAGCGTGGACCGCCGCATATCCCTTCATATGTAGTATCTGCAAGCGCCGTCAGCGCCCCGGGGCGCATCGAAAGATGCGTTGCGGCAAACGCATCCAGCAATGCACACAGCTGCTGCAGACGTGTTGTCCGATAGATGGATGCGCGCAGGGCGCCCACTCCCTGGATACCGCGTACATACCATGCCGCATGCTTGCGCATCTGAAGCATTGCCACATGTTCATCCATATCCTCGGTAAGCATGCGCGCATGCGCAAGCGCCATGGCCAGGCGCTGCGCCTGCGTCGGCTCCGGCGGCGCCGCCTGATCGGAAAGTTCCGCCGCGACATGTGCAAAAATCCACGGATCGCCGAAACTTGCGCGTCCAATCATCACCGCCGCACAGCCCATCTGCAATGCGCGACGCGCACTTTGACCATCGCGCACATCGCCGCTTGCCACAACCGGAACGTACGCAGCGCGCGTGACCTGCTCCAACACGTTCCAGTCAACACAGCCGGCATACATCTGCACACGCGTGCGGGCATGTACGCAAAGCATCTGTGCGCCCGCATCCTGTGCCATTTTCGCAAATTCTACGGCATTGACATGTGTCTCATCCCATCCCTTGCGGAATTTTACACTGACGGGCAGCGGACTGGCCTTCACCGCTGCGCGGATCAACGCCTCCGCACGCGGTAAATCCCGCATCAGTGCACTGCCCTCCCCCGGTCTTGTAATCTTGGGTGCCGGACAACCCATATTCAGATCGATCCATGCATAAGGACGCAGATCCGCACGCCGCAGCGCCTCGGCAATATCGTCCGGTTCGTGACCAAACAGCTGCAATGCCAGCGCAGTCTCATCCTCGTCACTGCGCATCAAATCATATGTAGCCTCATTTTCAAAAAGAATGCTTTTTGCACTGATCATCGGGGTATACGCCGCACCGCTGCCAAACGCCCGGCAGATTCTGCGAAACACACGATCAGTCACTCCTGCCATTGGCGCAAGGGCAACCGGCGTCCGCCAGCCAGCCAGAATATCATTGTGCTTTGTCATTGCATCCAAAGTGTTTTCCTCCAAAAAAGCAAAACCGAAGCGGTGCTTTCAAGACATCCGGCGTCGGTTTGATGCAAACTGTCATTCCTGCTGCGTCTGTTCCTGCTGCGCAGAATCCTGTGTCTGCGGTGAGGTTTCCGGCTGCGCCGTTTCCTCTTCCTTTTGCGGCTGAAGCGGTTCTTCCTCAAATGTCTCCACAAACTCAAGATCAGTGATTGTCCACTTATCGTCAATGCGTTCGCAATGCACGCGATACCGCGTATTCTCCAGCTTTGGCGGCTCAATTTCCTCGCCCGCCTCAATCTGTTCCTGCGTCATATACTCTTCGCGCAGTGTACCATCCAGGTCATACTGCCGGCAGGAAATCACCATTGTAACCTTATTCTGCCACGGCCAGCACCAGACCCGCTCGACCTTGGTGTCATAGTCATAGTCATCGATTTCATATTGTCTGTACGTATCATCCTGCAGGAACGTATCCGTGGCAAGATACTCCGCGGTGAAGAACTTCGTAAGTTCTTCCGCATCGTAATCTTCCGGCGCAAATACAACATTTGCGCGCAGCGCCATACCGTCCTTAACCAAAATGGTCAGGTTTACCACGTCCATCGCAATGAAAAACGAACATCCCGCAATTGCGACGATAATCAGCACCACCGCAATCACCTTAATCCAGAAAAACAACAGACGTAAAATCGTCTTCATTGTTTGTTAACCTCCAGCATTTTCCCTGCACAGGGTCTATCCGATATGCATCATACCATACTCTGCATCAACCGGCAAGCCGCGCCAGCGCCTGCGCGATCATTTTGCACAAAACGGTAAGGTCTTCCAGGCGGATATACTCGTCCTTTTGATGGCACATATCCGGCTGATCTTCAAAGCACGGGCCGAATGCAACCGCGCGATTGGGCATCTGGCGCGCATATGTACCGCCGCCGATGGAAAGAACACTTCCCTCACGCCCCGTCTGCCGCTGATAGACATCAAGCAGCACCTGGATCAATTCGCAATCCGCATCGACAAAAATTCCCTCTTCAAAATGCACGGTTTCCGCTGCAAAACCACCGGCCTGCGCCGCATTGGAAAAGTTGTTCTGCAGCGTCTGCGGCGCAATCGTAACAGGGCACCGCATATCAAAACAAGCTTCAAGACGGCCCTGCTGCAGCGACAACATACCGAAATTGCACGTCAGATCGCCGCTTTGTTCATCTCTGCAGCGCATGCCAAGTCCCGCGCCGTCCCATTCAAGCCCGACATGACGGGCCAGATAAGAAAACGCCTGTGCTGCGTCGCCCGTTCCCGCCAATGCACACGCATCAATCAGACGCACCATATGCCCCGCCGCGTTTATGCCAAGGTTGGGATGGCTTGCATGCGCCGCACGTCCAAACACCGTCACACAGTTTCCATCCACCGAAACCGCAACGCCGTTTTCCGACGCATAGGTCTGGATTGCATCGCAAAGGGCCTGATCCGGCTGACAGCACAGCACGGCCTGCGCGCGCTCCGGCACAACATTGAACCGCTCTCCTGCCTGAACCTGGCACAGCAGCCCCGTATCTGACACGCTGCGCGTCATGCGCGCATGAAAGATGTGCTTTTCGCAATTGATAACCGGATATTGCGCATCCGGCGTAAATCCCCAAAGCGGCATCGGATTGTGCGAAAAATAATGCACCAGATCATCCATACCGTTTTCTTCATTACAGCCGAAAATTGCGCATACACTGCGCTGAAGCGGCACACCGCAGGCCTGCAGCGCATGCATGGCAAAAATCGTCGCTGCCGCAGGCCCTTTATTGTCGACTGCACCGCGCGCAAAGGCCTTGCCGTCCCGCACATTCAGGCAGAACGGATCCGTTTCCCAGCCCTGCCCTGCGGGTACAACATCAAGATGTGTCATCACCCCGATGCACGCCTGCTGACTTCCCATGCGGGCATGGCCCGCATACCCATCATCATCGTGGGTAATGAATCCATAATCCCGGCAAATCTGCAGCGCCTCATCCAGTACGCGGCGGCATTCCGGGCCATATGGCGCATTTTCAGCACTGCGTTGCGTTGCAATGGACGCAATCGCACACAAGCGTGAAAGAATGCGCAACAGTTCCGCTTGGTTGCGATCAATATATGCATTCAGTTTCTCATCCCGGTTCATCGCTTCATTCCCTTTCTTTTCCCTTATCGGATTGTCGGTTGAACAGGTCTTGTCAATGCGCTATAATGAACCCGTTTGACGCGTGCGGCTTATCAGCACACACACGCACAAAACAAAGTTCCGTTACTTCATAGAATTGGTGATAAAATTATGCATTCTGGTCATAGAGACCGCATGCGCGAACGGTTTCGGCAAAGCGACGAGGAATCCTTTGCTTCCCACGAACTGCTGGAAATGCTGCTGTTTACGGCAATTCCGCGCAAAGATACCAATGCGCTTGCACATCGCCTGATCACGGCGTTCGGTTCGCTGCGCGGCGTCCTGTTTGCCGGTGAAGATGCGCTCAAAAGTGTCGAAGGCATGACGCCTTCGGCTGCATTTTCCATTACCGTCGCTGCCGCATGCATGCGCCGCGCATTGATCGAAGCGCCGAATCCGCCGGTCATTCGCAATGCAACGCAGATGTGCGAGTACGCCAGCGCCTATCTGTTTGGCTACGGCACAGAGCAGATCCTTTGCATCTGCCTCGATGCCGGAAACAGAGTAACTGCCGCCAAGATTCTTTCCTCCGGCACTTCATCCAGCGTTATGGTACATGTACAGCATGTTGCTGCGTTTGCCATCAATCATCATGCGCATGCTGTGATTATAGCCCACAATCATCCCTCTGACAACGTAACACCGTCAAAAGAAGATATGTTTTTGACGCATACGCTGCAGCGCGCCATGGAAGGGATCGGCATTGAATTTATCGATCATCTGATCGTCGGCAACGGCCTTGTCCACTGCATCTGCCGCGCACACGATTATCACGTCAATCTGCTGGCGCAGCAGCAATAACTTCGATAAACAGCAACCGTTTAATTTTCAGGAGGACTTTATCTCATGCTCAATTTCTGGCAATGTTTCATACTCGGTCTGGTTCAGGGATTCACGGAGTTTTTGCCCGTCAGTTCTTCCGGACATCTTGTTCTGGTGCAAAAGCTGATGCAGGCGCAGACAGAAGATCTTTTCTTCTTCAATATCATGCTTCACGTTGGAACGCTGGCGGCCGTATGCATCTACTATCGCAAAGATATTTTTGCCCTGATTCGCCGCCCTTTCCAAAAAACGACGTACATGCTGATTATCGCAACGATCCCGGCAGTAGTCGTTTCGCTTGTTTTTGGTGATGCGATTGAAAATGCGTTTTCCGGAAAACTTTTAGGCGTATGTTTTCTGGTCACAGCCGTCATCCTATATGCGACCGAGTTCTTTGCCACAAGCCGCTATCCCCGTCCACTGGAAAAGATGAACTGGTTCGATGCGCTGTTCATCGGCATTGCACAGGCAATCGCCATTTTCCCCGGCATTTCCCGCTCCGGCTCAACCATCTGCGCCGCGCTTTCACAGGGAATTGACCGCAAGGAAGCAGGCAAATTTTCCATGCTGATGTCCATGATTGCCATTGTCGGCTCTGTCGTGCTGGAAGCGCCCGACGTCATCTCTTCGGGATTGACCGGTGTTTCAACCGACGGCCTGATCGCCGGTATGCTTGCCGCCGCGATCTCCGGTTTTGCCGCAATTGGATTGTTGATGTTCGTTCTGAAGAAGGGCGGATTGCGGTATTTTGCTTATTACATGCTTGTCATCGGTCTGATCACGCTGGGAAGTCAATTTCTCTGGCACGGCGCGCTGGCCGTATAAATCCGATGCGCACTGCCGCCGCATGGCTTTTCAGCCTCGCGCGCGGCAGTTTGTTTTTACTGCATATTCTACACATCTGAAACGAAAGGAGCTTTTCTTTAAACAGCCATGGTACCCTTTGAAAAAATGCCTTATACGCGTCCGGATACGGAGCAGATCATGCGCGATATGGATGCACTGTGCGCGCGGCTTGGCGCCGCGCAGACATTCGAAGAAGCCAACGACACTTTTTTAGCCTTTGATACGCTGCAAGCGCAGTATGATACCGCCGCAACGCTGGCTTACGTGCGTCACCAGCAGGATACAAACGATTCATTTTACGACGCAGAAGTAGAATTCTTCGATCAGCAGGCCCCGCGCATTCAGGAATACGTCCAACGCTGGATGCAGGCGCTGATGGACACGCCCTGGCAATCCCGTCTGCAGGAAGTCTACGGCGCACAGCTATTTTGTGATATCCGTCTTTCCCTGCGCGCTTTCAGCCCGCAGATTATTGAAGATCTGCAGGAAGAAAACCGTCTGTGCACGGCCTATGATAAACTTCTTGCCTCTGCGCAGATTCCCTTTGACGGTGCGCCCAGAACGCTGGCGCAGATGTCGCCCTATAAGCAGAGCGCGGATGACGTTACCCGGCACGCAGCCTGGCGTGCCGAAGCAGCTTTCTATACGGAACATGGCCAGCAGCTGGACGAACTGTTCGACCGTCTGACCAAACTACGGGATCAAATGGGAAAGAAACTCGGGTTCGACGGCTTTACACAGCTTGGTTATTGCCGCATGCACCGCAGCTGTTATGATCAAAACGACATTGAAGCCTTCCGCAAAAACGTCGTGACCGATATCGTCCCCATTGCGCAGCGGCTTTATCAGGCGCAGGCCAAGCGCATCGGCGCAGCGTATCCCATGTCCTACAGCGACATGTCCCTCAACTTCACAAGCGGCAACGCAAAACCATGCGGCAGCGCGCAGGATATTCTGGATCAGGCGCAGCGCTTCTATCATGAACTTTCCCCGCAGACGAGCGAGTTCATCGACTTTATGTACCAATATGAGCTGCTGGATGTGCTGACGCGCAAGGGAAAAAGCGGCGGCGGCTTCTGCACGGATCTTGGCACCTATGACGCCCCCTTCATCTTTGCCAACTTCAACGGTACCAGCGCAGATGTGGAAGTCGTAACGCATGAAGCCGGTCACGCATTTGCCGCTTATATGGCCCGCGACATTCGTCCGCGCAGCCTGCGCTGGCCCGGCATGGAATCGTGTGAAATCCACTCCATGAGTATGGAGTTTTTCGCCTGGCCCTGGGCAGACGGCTTCTTTGGCGCCGATGCAGAAAAATTCCGTTTCAGCCACTTAAGCGATGCACTGACGTTCATCCCCTACGGCACGATGGTGGATCACTTCCAGCATGAGATCTACCGCAACCCTGACTGCACATCGCAGCAGCGGCACGACATCTGGCGGCATCTGATGGAAATCTATATGCCCTGGGTTCAGCTGGACGACGGCCTTGCTTTCTATGGAGAAGCAAAAGGCTGGCAACGACAGCATCATATCTACGAAAGTCCGTTTTATTACATTGACTACTGCCTTGCGCAAAGCGTTGCACTGCAATTTTGGGCACTGGCGCAGCAGGATCCGCAGGATGCATGGAATCGGTATCTGGCACTTGTACGTCTTGCCGGAACGAAGAATTTCCGTCAGCTGGTCGATGCCGCAGGCCTTTGCGTTCCTTTTGCACCGGACGCACTGCAAAACGTTGCACAAAAAGCTACAGCCTATCTGGATCAGGTCGATCTTGAGGCGATACGTTAAGGCTGCTTATCAAAAAAAGCGGTTCTGTACTGCTCAGAACCGCTTTTTTCTATCCTGCGTTACCCGTATCGTTTTTTCGTTCACTGCGTCCGCATGCTTCCCCAGAAAAACAGCGCCACTGTCCCGGGACCGGTATGGCTGCCGATTGTCGTGCCAACGGAATAAATCTCCACAGGACCATCCAGTTTTGGGAACCTCTTTTGCACAAGATCGGCCACTGCACGCGCATCTTCCATGCAGGCAGAATTGGAAATATAGCATTTCCCCGCATAATCCGTACCGTCCTGCGCGCATTCCTGCATTTTTTCCACAATCTGCGCAATCACGCGGCTCTTGCCGCGCACCTTATAACGCGGAATCAATCTTCCAAGATTGTCCATGTTCAGCAGCGGACAAATCTTCAACACCGTACCAACCCAGCCCGACGCCTTGGAAATGCGACCGCCGCGCACATAATACGTCAGATCCGTGGAGAAAAACCAGTGATGTAAACGCAGACGGTTTTCCAGCGCCCAGTTATACAGCGCTTCAATCTGCATGCCTTCGTCGCGCAGATCCGCCAGGCGATCCATCAAAAGTCCATAACCGGAGGATGCGCCAAGGGAATCCACAACATAAATCTTGCGCTGCGGAAACTGCGCCGCCAGTTCGTCCCGCGCCATACAGGCCGAGTTATATACGCCGGAAATTCCGGAAGAAAGGCTGACGTGCAGAATGTCTTTTCCGGCCTGCAAAAAGGGCGTGAAGTACTCCACAAACTCCTGCACATTGACCTGACTTGTCTTGGTCTGCGCACCTTCGGCCATTGCCTGATAAAACCTGTCAAACGACATTGTCTTGCCAAGATCGTCCGGATACTGCTTGCCATTGAGTTCATAATGAAAGCAAATATAGTGAATATCCCGTCTGTCAAAATGCTCCTGCGTCAAATCCGCCGTAGAGCAGCAGCTGAGTACATAGTCGTTTTTCATCTTTCAGCCCTCCATACGGTGCAAAGTTTTCTGTTTTCAGATACAACACTGTTTTTCTGAAAAGCAAACCGGCATGTATCCAATCACAATCTCAGCTCAAATATATGCTGCAGGCCAAAATGCCTGTGCCGATCAGTCCCAAAAGCGCCAGAATAAATGGTACAAACGTCAGCCACCACGCAAGGCGCGCAAATACATGGATACGCCGATCAAAACCGCAAGCCCCGCTTTTGACGGCTCCATGCTGCCGATTGATGCCAATCAGATTGACCGCCGCAAGCACCATCCCGCACAGCGCCAGCAAAAACAGCGAAAAATTCCACGTCAAACTCTCATATGGAAAAAACAAGACCAGCGATACGCCGCCGTAAACAAACGATCCCGCCGTACGTCTGACAGTCTTTTGGTCTTTCGGACTCATGGCAGCCTCCCTTATGACGTGTGCAATACAGCGTCTGATTGGTTATCATTATACACCACAAGCGCGCATCTGTCATCCATTGCCGCGGCCAGAATCAAAAAATCCGTTGACAAACGGCAGCGGGAAGGCTACATTCATACCGTCAGCATATTTTTCGGAGGAAGATATATGAGTCAGCAATCCAATTCACAGGCACCCTCGGAAACCTGTACGCATAACTGTGATACCTGCACCGCGAATTGCGCTTCACGTCAAAGCGGTGAAACACCTGATTTTCGCGCACAGCTCAATCCCGCCAGTAATGTCAAAAAGGTCATCGGCGTCGTAAGCGGCAAAGGCGGCGTCGGCAAATCGCTGGTAACGTCGATGCTTGCTGTGCTTTTGCGGCGCAGGGGACTTCGCACTGCTATTTTGGACGCGGACATCACAGGGCCTTCCATTCCCGCCATGTTTGGCGTGCATCAGCAAATCTATGGAAGTCAGGAAGGCATTTTGCCGGCCGCCAGCACAACAGGCATCGAAATGATCAGCGTGAACCTTGTTCTGGATCGTGAAAGCACGCCCGTGTTGTGGCGCGGCCCCGTCATTTCCGGCACTGTCAAACAATTCTACAGCGAAGTCGTCTGGCGTGATATCGACTGCATGCTTGTGGATATGCCGCCGGGAACGGGTGATGTACCGCTTACTGTTTTCCAGTCGCTTCCGCTTGACGGCGTCATTATCGTTGCCACACCGCAGGAGCTGGTGGGCATGGTAGTCTCCAAGGCTATTGAAATGGCGAAAATGATGGACATTCCCATTCTTGGCATCGTTCAGAACATGTCCTATGTCGTGTGTCCCGACTGTGGGCGGGAAATCCATGTTTTCGGACAGGTCGGCGCGCAGACTGTCGCGCAGCAATATGGCTTCCCGCTGCTTGCCAAAGTACCCATGGATCCGGCACTGAGTGCGCTGTGTGACGCAGGACGCATTGAATACTTTGACGGCGACTGGCTCGATGATGCTGTAAGTGCCGTCGAAAGCGCATCGCGCGAATAAACAAAACGCGCGTCATCCATTGAAAAAACGCAGAGAAACGGTGTGTATCCGTATTCTTTGCGTTTTTTTCGTTAAGATTTGTTTTGCTTTACGCGTATTTCTCCCGCCCTGTGGTATACTTTTTGGTGAAACGTTTCGTTTTCTAAATACGCTATTATCGACGCGGAGGCATGCCATGGGCGACTTTCAAATAGAAAAAAGGCGAAAAACCATTATCAATCTGGTGTATTATCTGCTCATCACCGCACTGATTGTCTTTTTCTTCCGCCGCGTGATCCGCTAAGAGTAGCGCGTACATCAGAGCCGCCTG
>JAHZHV010000208.1 GCA_019420085.1 Christensenella sp. | reverse complement strand
TGTCCTGCCCTCCTGTTTCAAGGACGCGCCCATTATAGCACAGATATGTTCAGGATGTGTTTGGTTTCAGAGCAGAATCATTGTGTTTTTCAGGAAAGAAATATTTACTTTTTATTAAGTTTTTCGCAAATCTCGCGTTTACATCCAAAAAGCTGCAAAGATGGGCAAAAACACACGGAATTGACGCGCGTAAAAAAAAAGAGTACAGTATCAATACAGCGCAAAGACGTATGTCTGCGGCGTATTTTATCCGGCGGCAGGAGGATATACGGTATGATGAAAGGACAAACGCCGAATTTGCGGCGGCGGCGTGCACGCCGCACGGCGCTGCTTGTTGCGGCGCTGTTTGTCCTGGTTGCCGCACTTGTGACGTTTGGCGTGCTGCTTTGCAGGGATGCTGTGATTCCGGCGGATCCGTCGGCGGTTGTACAGGGACTGGGCGCGCGGATTCTGGCGCTTTGGGACGAAACGCTGCATGTGTATTCTCTGCATGGAAGACAGCTTATGTCGACAACGCTTCCGGGGGCCGAACAGCTTGCCGTATCCGCAAGCATGGGGGCGGCATATGGTGAGCATGATGTCTACCTGCTCAATGGTCGGGGAATGGTAACGGTGCACTTTGATACATCGCAGCGCATCAGCAGTGTTTCATGCGGTGCGGGTCTGGCGGCAATTGTGACCCAGCAGCAGGCGCAGACACAGGTATCTGTTTATGATGCTTATGGCAACAGTCTGGATGTTATCGCCGCAGATGATCTGCTGCAGCAGGACTGTGTGATGGATGCGGGCATGTATGCCAATACGTTGTGGGTATTGACGGTCAATACATCCGGTGCACAGATTGTCAGTCGAATTTACCTTTTTAATGCGCAGCAGCAGGCGTTTATGTCGCGGATTGATGTGCAGGGGCAATTGATTTATGATGTTGCAGTAAATGAAAAAAACGTTTTGGCAATAGGAACGCAGCAAATTCTATGCTATACTGATAGCGGCGTTCGGCAATGGCAAAGTTCAGTGTCGGGGATGTATAGCGTATTTACCGCGCAGGATGCGGAGGCGGTTTCGGCGTTGCTGCAATATGACGGCGCTTCCGGTTGTAAGTGGTTTTACGGTGCACAAACGTATACGCTTGCACAGGATGCGGATGCGGTTGCAGTGCGCGGCAAATACCTGTATCTTTTGTGCCAGGACACTTTGGTGCGCTGTACGGCAGGCAATGAACTGAAAACTCGAAGCGATACGCTTTCTCAAGATTATCAGGCATTGCGTACAGTTGGCAAAAGACGCGTGCTGCTTTTTGACGGTGCGCAATGGATCAGCCGCAGGGCATGATCCGCGATTTGACAGATAAGAAAAAGGAGCGGGAAATACCGTGGGTTTTAACTTGATCGATTTGGCCATCATTGCAGTGGTGGCGATTTTTGCCCTGATTGGATGGTATCGCGGCTTTTTGTCCAGTTTGATGCATGGCGCATCGGCGCTGGGCGGTCTGATTGTTTCCGGTGTGGGGTACCGGCATCTTGCCAATTTTCTGATTGCGCGTTTTGATGCGCTCAACTTTACGCTGCAGTTTACGGATGCGGCCGAAGCAATCGGTGATATCGAGCTTTCCCGTACGGTTGTGGCTACGGCGGATGCGGCGCAGATTTCAAAAGCGCTGGAAGCCTGTGATTTGCCAAACTTTATGTCAAGATTGATTGAAAAAAATATCCAATCGCAGGCATTTTCTGATGTAGGATTGGCTACAATTCAGGAGTATTTTAATCAGACGATGGCGATTGCGGTGCTGCATGTGGTGTGCTATGTGGCGTTGTTTATCGTCGCATTTATCGCTTTTGAATTGATTGTGAGTATGTGCATGGCTGTGATGCGCCCGCCTGTATTGCGTCAGTTTGATTCCCTGGCGGGTGCGGCGGTCAGTCTGTTAATCGGTTTGCTTGTTGTGCGGGTTGTATTTATGCTGGTTCCCGCAGGGTTGTCCCTGATGGGAATTGAACAGATTGAAGAGTGGTTTACAAAAAGCGCGATCGGATCGCTGTTTTACAAGTCAAACTTCCTGTTGCGCGGCATTAAGGGTACGCTGCTTTAACGGTACGTGATCCGCTGTGCAGTCAGGCGGCATTTGAAAACAAGAATTTTAAGGAGTGAAGCAAAATGAAAGGTTTGGCCAAGCTTGCCCGCGGCGAAGGGCACATGGATATCATCGACATCCCGGAACCGACGCCTCCCGCCGGATGGGTTAAGATGGAAATCAAGGTTGCCGGGATCTGCGGCAGCGATCTGCACATCTATCATGATGATATTGATTTCATTATGAATCCGCCCTGTGTGGCCGGTCATGAGTTTTCCGGCGTTGTTGTTGAGGTCGGCGAAGGCGTCACCAGCTGCAAAGTCGGTGATCATGTTGTCTGTGAGCCGTCGATTGAAATCTGCGGGGAATGCCTGTATTGCCGTACCGGCAATTACAATATGTGCCCTGAACGCAAATCTATCGGGTTTTATGCACATGGAACCTTTACCAATTACATGATCATGCCGGCGTATCGCGTGCATCACATCAGCGAAACGCTTCCCTTTGAGGAAGCGGCGTTGATTGAACCGCTGGCCTGCGTTTGCCATGGCGTGCTGGAACGTGTTCACATTCGTCCTACGGATACCGTACTTGTTTCCGGCCCCGGCCCCATTGGTCTTTTGACGATGCAGGTGGCAAAATCCTGTGGCGCAACCGTATATGTTTCCGGTACTGCGCGTGATGCGGAACGTCTTGCACTGGCCAAAGAACTGGGGGCTGACGAGGTGTTTGACGTGAACGCATGCGATATCCAAAAGGAGATCTATGCGCGCACGAATGGTCTGGGCGTCGATGTGTTGCTGGAGGCCTCCGGTTTCCCGGGTGCGATTAACAGCGCGCTGACGCTTGTACGCCGTCAGGGTCAGTTCCTTCTTATTGGTCTGCCGAGCAAACCGTTTGAAGTGGATTTCTCCCGCTTGGCGTATCGCGAGATCAACGCTACAGGCTGCCTGTCTTCCCGCTGGGAAACCTGGGAGATGGCGATTCATTTGGTGGAGACCGGTAAAGTCAAGGTCGATAAGCTGGCGTCGCATCGGTATTCCATTGCGGATTGGAAAGAGGCGTTTGAGCGTTTCGAAAGCAAGGATTGCCTGAAAATCCTGCTGTATCCGCTGCCCTTGGAAGACTAAAAAAGCGTATGAATCAAAATGTGCCCCTGCGCGATTGCGCAGGGGCACATTTTATCGTTTTTGTGTTATTGCTGAGCGGTTGTTTCCGGCGTTTCCGGTTCCGGTTCTGGTTCCGGCACAGGGGTCGGCTCAGGGGCGGGTGTTGATATTACCGGCTGGGCGCCGCCGATCACGACTTCTGCACGGCGTGTGGGATAGGCATCCACATGATCGATAATGCGGTTGATTTCATTGCCGTTGCTGTCAAACCACAATTTATAAACGCGCACGTCATAACCATTCAGTGCGGAAACGGTTGTGGAGCGATAGCCGACCGGCTTGGAGTAATCCACGCTGACTTTGGCCTCACCCGGATAGCGTACGCCGAGAAGTTCCGATTCCATTTCAATGGTTACGCCATCTTTGAGTGGACGTCCATAGATACTGAATGTTACGCTCGTGTCGGTGTAGGAGCCAAAGATATAAATGGGGCATTCGCTTGTATTACGGAAGCGAAGGTCATAGGCACCGTAGGCGATTGTGGCGTCCTGTCCTTTGGGGACGTAGCTCGAGGCAATGGCATGCGGCTCGCGAGCCAGAATTTCCATATCGCAGCGGACCGCAACATTGTACAGTGTTGTGGCAGCTTGACAAACGCCGCCGCCGCGATCCATCTCGTTTTTTCCGCCGACGATAACGTACCATTCTTTATAGCCGTTTTCGGCAAGAGATGTATTGCCGACAGTTTCATTAAAAGAGAATTCGCCGCCAGGCTGTAAGACGGTGCCGTTGATTGCGTCGGTAGCACGGTGGATATTAAATACGCGTGCAGGCAGATAGTCATACTCCGTTGTAAACGTACGGATGAGCTGTACATCCTGCATCAGCTGTGCAAGCGTCTGCTGTGGCTGCGTCAGTGCAACGTCCAGTGCAATCGGTGCGAAATTGTTTTCCACGCTTTGACAGATGGATGTCACAAGCGCCTGCTGATTGAGTTTTTTGCCTACAATTTCTTCGGTTTGCACGAACAAATTGTTCACACCGTCGTTTTCGGGATTGACGGCTATGGCAGGCTCCTGCACATCGCAGTCGATTTGTTCGGCAAGCGATGCTGTATATTGCCGCGCGGCGGCTTCTGAAAGCGTGCAGGGCATGGAAAGCGTGCGGCATATGGCGTCAGCCTGATAAATATCGAAAAGACGCTGTGCGCGTGTACCCGTACGTCCTACACTCCAGGCCTGGGTGAGCGCCTGTTCCAATTCGTAATGTGGATCAAAAGCGGAAAGCGGCTGCGTGAAAACTTCATCTTCGAAGGTAAAGCGTAATGTGACGTCCAAATCTTTATCATCAAAGGCCTCCTGCAATGCTGCCAGTGCTTCCTCTTTTGTCATTCCATCCAGTACGACGTCTGAGATGCTGACACGATGCATGGTGTTGGCATGCAGCAGACGGTTTTCACAAATCAAGCGAAGCCCCAATCCCGTCAGCGATACCGCAAGACATAATCCCAGCCCAATGAAAAACATACGCGTTTTGCCATTGTGAGGTTTCTGTGTGGGGATGTCGGGTTCTTTGATGGCCAGCGCGCCGTTTGTTGAATCGGTTGCTTCATTTTCCGGCGCAAGATCATCCTGTATTTGTTCGGGGGAGGTGCTTTCTTCGATCGGAACACTGACATCTTGCGGATTGGATGTTGTTTCCGCGTCAAACAGAGGGCTTTCCAGAGAATCGAGCACATCTTGGGCGGTTTGCAGATCGTCCTGCTGCAACAGCTTGCGGCTGACTGCTTCTTCCAAAGCGCGATCGTCTGGCACAGCAGGATCAACTGGCGTGGAATTGTGTTGTGTCATGAGACGCATCTCCTGTTTTCTTCTGCGCGATATACAACGCGTTGGTGATATATAATATGTATTGCATTTATTATATGTCTTTTCCATTGTCTGTAAATGGTGTGGCGCATCTTGTGATGCAAAGTTCATATTTCCGTAAAATGATGGCATGCAAGACGGCGAATATACTTTTTGTACAGACCCCTTTCCCCACGCGGCGGAATGCGGTATAATGAATTTGAATCCAGATGCGTGCAATGTTGTATTTGCGCGCAGACAAACCAGGCGATCGGCGGCAATATGGCCGCGCGGATAAATAGAACGCTTATTTCTTTTTTTGTCAAAGAAGGAGGAACATGCTATGATTCAGATCATTGCTGGCAAGAAGGGCTCCGGTAAGACCAAAAGACTCATCGCGCAGACCAATGAGGCTGTGACGGTTCGTCACGGCAGCGTCGTGTTTATCGACGATGATAAGGACTATCTGTACGATGTGCGGCATCAGGTGCGCTTTGTGGATGCCAGCGAATACGGAATTTGTGATCCCGACATGTTTTATGGTTTTATCTGTGGCCTTGCGGCGCAGGATTTTGACCTTGACGTCATCTTTGTCGATGCGTTTTTGCGTATTGTTGGAGCGAAGATGGAGGAGCTGGAGGATTTCTTCCGCAATCTGGAGAAAATCCTGGATGCACATAAAATTGATATGGTGTTGAGTATTTCTGCTGATCCCGATACGCTTCCGGCATATGCCAAAGCATGGATTCAGGAGGCTTGAGTTCAATGCTGTATTGCAGTACCCGTGACAAGGGCGAAAAAAGACGTGCGCACGAAGTGATTTTGCAGGGCATTGCTGCCGATGGCGGATTGTTCGTGCCCGTTGAAATGCCGCACGTGGACCCGGAAACGCTGCTGGCGCTGGATTATGCAGAATGTGCAAAACGTATCTTCTCCGCGTTTTTAGATGATTATACGCAGGAGGAATTAACAAGTGTTGTGCAGGGAGCATATGCGCCCGGACGATTTGATGCTTCAGGCGTTGCGCCGCTTGCGCATTTGAACGAACGGCTCAGCGTCATGGAGCTTTTTCACGGGCCGACGCTTGCCTTTAAGGATGTCGCACTTCAGGCTATGCCGCGCCTTTTGCCGCTTGCGGCACATAAGAGCGGCAATACGGATGAAGTGCTGATTCTGGTGGCGACAAGCGGCGATACCGGAAAGGCGGCGCTGGAGGGGTTCCGCGATGTCGCGGGTACGCGTATTATCGTATTTTATCCGGCGCACGGCGTAAGCCGTGCGCAGTATCTGCAAATGGCAACGCAGCAGGGGCGTAATACGCATGTTGTTGCGGTAGAAGGAAATTTTGACGACTGCCAGCGCGGCGTTAAGACGCTCTTTGGCGACGCGGCGTTTTGTGCGCAGATGAAGGCGCGCGGTGTGTCGCTGTCTTCGGCCAATTCGATTAACTGGGCCCGTTTGATGCCGCAGATTGTGTATTACTTTACCGCTTATGCACAGCTTCGCCGTCAGGGCCGCATTGCGGCAGGGGAAGCCGTTAACTTTGTTGTGCCGACGGGTAATTTTGGCGATATTCTGGCCGGTGAGATTGCACGGCAGATGGGGCTTTGCATCCGGACGCTGGTGTGTGCTTCCAACAGCAACGATGTTCTGGTGGACTTCTTCCACAGTGGCCGGTATGACAGCCGCCGTCCGTTCCATAAGACGATTTCTCCGTCGATGGATATTTTGGTTTCCAGCAATCTGGAGCGTCTGTTGTTCCTGCGAAGCGGCGATGATGCCTGGGTGCGTGATCTGATGCAGAAGCTTACCAGTGACGGCGCGTATGATTGCAGTCAGGCGCTTAAAATGCTCAGTGAGGGTTTCTGGAGCGATCGGTGCAGCGAGGAAGAAACGCTTCAAACGATTGCTTCGGTTTATCAAAAATACGGTTATGTCATGGATCCGCATACGGCAGTTGGTATGCATGTATACGAAAATTATCTGCGCCAAAGCGGTGATGCGGATACGGCGACGGTATTGCTGTCTACAGCAAGC
Source organism: Christensenella sp. (assembly GCA_019420085.1). Taxonomy (GTDB): domain Bacteria; phylum Bacillota; class Clostridia; order Christensenellales; family Maliibacteriaceae; genus RGIG9107. Next base: position 12,643 of record JAHZHV010000208.1, on the reverse strand, counting down.
CCGTATAAATTCACGGACGCAGTACTGCGTGCCCTGGGAGAGCCTGTTGACGAAGATACGTTTGCGCAGGCAGATGCGCTGGCACGCGTGTCGGGAACAACGGTGCCGGAGCCGATTGCGCAGCTGGCAAGCGCGCCGATTTTGCATACGTGCGTGTGTACGCCTGATAAGATGGGGAATGCTGTTGCGCAAATCATTGGTGCACACAGCAAGTAAGGGGAATTCGTTATGGAAACGCAAACGATCAAAAAGCCGGTCGTGTTTTCTGCCGTACAGCCGTCGGGGCTGCCGACGATCGGTAACTATATTGGCGCACTGAAAAATTGGGTGAAAATGCAGGAGGAATTTGACTGCATTTATGCCGTGGCGGATTTGCATGCCATTACAGTGCGGCAGGAGCCTGCAAAACTGCGGGCAAATTCCATGCAGATGCTGGCGCTTTTGTTGGCATGCGGCGTTGATCCGGAAAAAAGCGTGCTTTTTATGCAGTCACATGTCAGCGCGCATTGCGAGTTGACGTGGCTTTTGAATTGTATGACATATCTTGGCGAACTGTCCCGTATGACGCAGTTCAAAGAGAAAAGTCAGAAGCATAACACGAATATCAACGCAGGACTGCTTGATTATCCTGTGCTGATGGCGGCGGATATCCTGCTGTATCAGGCTGAATATGTTCCCGTCGGACAGGATCAGCGGCAGCATTTGGAGTTGGCACGCAACATTGCCGAGCGCTTTAATCATGCGTATTCACCGACGTTTACGGTGCCGCAGGGCTATATTCCAAAGTCCGGCGGCCGGATTATGAGCCTTCAGGATCCATCGCGCAAGATGTCCAAGTCCGACGATGCGAACGCTTATATCGGTGTGCTGGATACGCCTGATGAGATCGCCCGAAAGATTCGCCGCGCTGTGACGGATTCTGTGGGTGAGGTGCACTATTCGCCGGAGCAGCCCGGTGTGTCAAATCTTCTGGACATTTATGCGGCGTTCGGAGATGAAACGCCGGAAGAAGCAGCTGCGTATTTTGCCGGCAAAGGGTACGGAGAATTGAAGAATGCGCTGATTGACCGACTGGTGTCGTCTTTGACGCCTATTCGGGAAAGTTGTGCGCGTTATATGGCGGATAAAGCGTATTTGCAGGATGTTATGCGCCGCGGGGAGGAAAATGCCGCGCGTATTGCAAACCGTACGCTTGCAAAGGTTCGCCGTAAGATGGGTTTTGTATAAAATGGTGCAACAGCAGTCACGGGCGCAGGTGATCGTGCGCGAAGCAAAATTCCGGGATGTGCAGGCGATCCTGCGTATTCTCAACGAAGATATTCTCTATGGCGGAAATACGTTGGATACACGCGTTTGGACGCGTACACAGGGAATGATGTGGTTTATGCGGCATGATCCGGATACGTATCCGGTTTATGTTGCCGAATGTGACGGTACTGTCATTGGATATTCGGCGATCAATCCGTATCGCAGTGCGCTGGGATTTGAACGCATTGCGGAAAATTCCATCTATGTGGACAAAGCGTTTCGCCGCCGCGGCGTGGCTACGATGCTTGTTTCACGTGTACTGGAAGAAGCCCGTGCGCGTGGGTATCGCATTATGATGGCGACGGTCGTCAGCACGAACGAGCCCAGTCTGCGCCTGCATGAGAGCCTGGGATATGAGCGCATGAGCACCCTTGTGCGCGGCGGACAGCGCGGTGGTCATTCGATTGATCTTGTCCTGCTTAAGCGTGTACTGCAATAACGTATTGAAAAGAAAATGCAAGAAACGGGATGCACTGTATGAAACGGAATTTCGTGCAATGCATTCCGTTTTTGATTGGATTTATGGTACGGGAATGGTTGTGTGGTGTGTGCAGGGATGCTATACTGAACTTAAAGATGGTTTGTGCTGCGGGGCAGTACAAGATGCATGTGAGGAATCGCGATGAGTAGTCTGCTTATTTTTTTGATTATTGCCTTTGGAATCGGCGGCGGTGCGGCGGCAATGCTGGGATTTGTCTTTGTGCCGCTGATTACGATTGCAATCGGAATCCCTTTGACGCTGGCGATTGCAGGCGCGATCGCCGTACTGCCTGTCGTGGGCGTTATGGGGACATTGCTGCTGATCGTGGCGGGGTTTACCAGCCTGCGTGCGTTTTTTACCTATGTGCTGTCGCATCTGACGAAGGGAAAGACAAAGCCGTTTACCAAAGAGGCATTTTTCGGATCCGTCATTATGGCGCTGCTGATAGCCGGTGCGTGGTACTACTGGCCCTGTCATCCCGTCAAAGCGCAGGCACAGGATGTGGCCTATGCTACAATCAGTGCGACGGGAAATGATGCGGTTTTTACCGTGCAGGACGAAACGCGCGTTGCGCAAATTATGGAAACGCTGCAGCAGTACCGCCTGCATCGAACCGTGAAAGTGTTTACGGACGAGCAGGTACATCAGCATGGTCTGTTCATTACGCTGTACGATGCGCAGGACAATGTGATGGAACGGGTCAAAATCAGTCTGGGCGAGTATTTGGGAATTGAAGGCGCGCACCGCACCATTTATTACAAGTCATATTCCATTGCAGGAAAGATGCTGGATCTTAGCGGAATCGAACAGGCGCTTCATGCAGAAAATGCCGATATACTTTGGGAGGCAAACCGACAGAATTTTGAATTGCTGCAAAACAGTGCGGTCTGCAACGGCAATGTGCTGTCCTTTACCATTCCGCCAACGTGGCAGATGCTGATTGACTGGAATATCTCCCGTATTCATGCGGTTGTGGCAACGGAAAATCCGCTTGTTCGCGATGATATCTATTTGCTGGAAGAACGTTGTGAAGCCGGTCAGTGGCAAAATGGTGAAACGGTACAGGTGGATCTTGGATCGTATCGTTACTATGAACTGGATGTCAGAATCCAGATCAACGGGTATTCCTATACGATTGAACTGACAGACGCCCTGCCGCAGGAAATGCGCGTACAGGAAACGTAAGGATATGGGGTTCCCTTCGGGAACGGAAAATGGAGAGATACATGGCGGCTCACTATTACAGTGAAAATCCGGAAGCGGCGCATGCGCCGCGTACCATACAGATGCCGGCGCAGCAGACACTGCGCTTTGAAACGGACGCAGGTGTGTTTTCACGTGCACATGTAGATCCCGGCAGCTTGCTGCTGCTGGACGCGATTCCCTCTTGCAGCGGACGCGTGTTGGACCTGGGATGTGGTTACGGCCCGATTGGCATCGCACTTGCCAAGGCAAATCCGGATGCGCAGTTTGTTTTGGCGGATGTCAACCGTCGGGCGGTGGCACTGTGTGAAAAGAACATCGCGCAAAATGACGTGGAAAATGCTGTTGAGCAGTATTCCGATGGATGTACGCACCTGGATGGGCTGTTCGATCGGATTGTGTCAAACCCGCCGATTCGCATCGGTAAGCAGGCGCTGCAGGATATGTGGACACAGTGCTTTTCCCGATTAAACAACGGTGGTGATTTTTATATTGTCATCCGCAAAAAACAGGGTGCAAAAAGCGCCAAGGTATTTCTGACACAGTTGTTTGGAAACTGTGAAACGGTCAAACGCGGGGGCGGATATCACGTGCTTGTCTCGCGCAAGGCGTGAACAATAGATTGAAAGAGGGGGAAACGGATATGAACAAAGTGACGCTTGGACGTACCGGAATCTGCGTCAACGAGGTTGCGATGGGGTGTCTGCCGATTCAGCGCATCAGCAGGGAAGATGCCGTGCGTCTGCTGCGCCGTGCGTATGATGGAGGCGTGCAGTTTTTTGACACGGCGCATGTGTATACCGACAGCGAGGAAAAGATCGGCGCGGCGTTTGATGCATCGATGCGAAAGAATATCATCATTGCATCCAAGGCGCAGTGCAATGATTATAAGAGTGCAATGGCACAGATTGATCAGTCGCTGCGCAGCATGCATACGGATTATATCGATATTTATCAGTGGCATAATCCGTCCAGTATCGATGGTGCAGAGAATGATCCGGACAGTGTCTACAGTGCGCTTGTCGAGGCCAAACGGCAGGGGAAAATTCGCTTTATCGGCATTACGAATCATCATCTGGGACGCGCGCAGGCTGCGGTAAAGAGCGGATTATATGATACAGTACAGTATCCCTTTTCGATGCTTTCAACGCAGGAAGAGGTGGAGCTGACGAAGCTTTGCCGTGACAATAACGTTGGCTTTCTTGCAATGAAGGCGATGTGCGGCGGGCTGCTGGAAGATGGCCGCGCACCGTTTGCATTCATGCATACGCTGCCGCATGTGCTGCCTCTTTGGGGCGTGCAGCGCGAGACGGAAATCGATCAGTTCCTTGCGCTTGCCAAGGAGCCGCCGGCGTTCGATGAACAGATGCAGCGCGAGGTTGTACGTATTCGTGAGGAAAACGGCAACGAGTTTTGTCGCGGCTGCGGCTATTGCATGCCTTGCCCGCAGGGGATTAACCTGCCGATTGTCATGCGCATTGAGTTCTTTGTCAAACGCAACCGCCCCGAGAAATATTTGGGACAGGAGTATCGGGCGATGGTAGAAAAGGTAGATGCCTGTATCCGCTGCGGCGCATGCAAATCACGCTGCCCCTATGAATTGGATGTGCCGAATCGCATTGTTGATCAGAAAGATGCATATATGGAACTCTATCGTCAATTCCATGCGGGTGAACCACTTCGCTTCCGCAGCAAACAAAAGTAAAAATGGATGAAAAAAAGCAGCATCGCCATGCACAAAGGCGATGCTGCTTTTTCATAGCCAGGAATCAGGCAAAACAGGAAGGCTGTACGGTGTAAATTTTGTTCGTGTATCGCGGCAAATATTTGTACCTTGTTGAAAAACGGAAGCGTTACAGGTCCAGTGTCAGTACATCCAGCGCCGTCAGTGCCATTGCCTGTGCGGCAAGCAGCAGTTTTTCATGTGCGGCGGGTGAATTGACATGCTGCAGGAACGCTTCTTCGTGGATATCGCTGCCATCCGTGTTGCCTGCAAACAGGCACACATACAGTGTCGGGCATACGTGCGAGACATTGCCGATGTCACTGGAACCAAAAGGAGCGGGACGACCGGTAAATATGTCTGTTTCGCCAAGTGCGAGAAGGTGTTCCTGCATACAGGCGGCAAGCTTTGGATCGTTGGTAAGATCGTCGATATGATGCTCAAAGAAGCGGTATGAAAGCTGCGCGCCCGTCATTAAAGCCGCACCACGCGCACAGTCCAGTACGCGTCCGGTCAGCGTATCGCATTGTGCACGCGTAGCGGCGCGCACATAGAAGCGGCATACGCCGCGTGCGGGGACGATGTTGGGCGCGACGCCGCCTTCACAGATAATGCCGTGAATGCGTGCATCCGGATCAATATGCTGGCGCAGCGCATTGATGCCGGCAAAGGTCAGGTTGCACGCTTCCAGTGCGTTGACGCCCTCCTGCGGTGCGTTTGCCGCATGCGCCGCACGGCCAATAAAGGTAAATTCGATGGCGTCCATCGCAAGGGAACGCGGGAAAAGCGCAGTGCGCTGCCCACTTAAATGCATTTGAAAAAGCGCATCCAGATGATCAAAACAGCCGGCTTGGATCATATCGACTTTGTTGCCCACCGTTTCCTCAGCTGGTGTGCCAAGCAGCAGCACGGTGGCGGGCAGATCCTGCGCGGCCTCGGCTGTTAACACAGCGGCGGCATAGGAAGCAGCGGCAATCCAGTTATGCCCGCAGGCATGCGCGTATTCCCGGTTTTCTGATCCGTAACCGGGCAGGGCATCGTATTCAGCGGCAAAGGCGACGCGCCGTGTTCCGGTTCCGCGTGCGGCAGAAAATGCTGTAGGCAGACCTGCTGCCGGTGTTTCGACTGTAAAACCGTGCGCGGCAATTTTTTGTGTCAGAAGCGCACAGGCAAACTGTTCCTGTTCGGATGGTTCCGGATGACGATAAAGCGCGTCGCACAGTTCAAAAAAATGCGGCGCGTAATCCAAAGCGGCATCCCGAATGCGTGCACGGCGCGCGGCAAGATCCATGACAAGCCCTCCGTAAAAAAGAAAGAATAGGATCAGTATAGCGGACGCGACATGATACTGTCAAACGTGCTGCCGGCGTAAAAGATCAATTGTGCATGCGTTTATAAAGGGATACCGTGCAGCGTATTTTTGCCGGATTGCAAAAAAGGACTTGTCTTCAAATGGGGGATGTGATATAATGATCGTCGTTCGGGGGTGTAGCTCAGCTGGCTAGAGCGTACGGTTCGCATCCGTAAGGTCGAGAGTTCGAATCTCTTCATCTCCATTGTATAGGAGCAGGCGTTATATCGCCTGCTCCATTTTTTATATGCATGATATGCCGTTCTGCTGGCTTCCCATTTTAAAACAAATGTCCCCACGTCATACGTGTCTGCAAGTCGATTTGTACAAGCTGTGCCTGGATTCGTTTGATCAGTCCGATACACATTGCTGTGGAAGCATTGTGGTCCAGATATCCCTGCAGACAATAGATATCACGTTCTGTTTCGTCCAGTGTCGTGTGGTCGATGAATACTTCCCAGGATTCGCGCTGTGCATCCCACGTGTGGATGATTTGATCGCATAATGCACGGTATTGTATGGTTTCCTGCTGTGAAACCAGTGACTGCAGGGTTACAAAGTTGTCGCGCACGTCGTGTACTTGCAGATGAATACGCTGTTGTACCAGCGCAGCTGCAATTAAAATGATGACAATTGCGATAAAAAGAATCAGCAGACGCTTCATTTGTGCCCTCCAGCCGATGCTTTTGATTTGCTCTTTTTCTGGAAAAAAACATTTCCGGCATCATCCACTGTCAGCAGCAGCACTTCTTTGATTTGTGAAACGCCGTTTTGATGAAGTGTCTGTAAAAGCCAATTCATATCATGACCGGATTGCTGCAGTGCATGACGGGATAGCTGGCCGTCCGTGATGAGTGTGTGGCAAAAGCCGGTTTCCTTTACGGCAAGGCCGATTGCGCCGGCACTGGGCGGTGCGTCTTTGACCCAGCTGAAAATACTCAGATCACCGGATGGCTCCAGAATTGCTGTCTCCACCTCGGCCGGTGAACGAAATCCCTGTGTGCGAAGCTGCTCCAACAGGTCATCAAGTGCAAAACATTGTTTTGCAAGCTGCGCCTCGTCGATTTTACCGCGATGCATCAGGATTGCAGGTCGTCCGACCAAAATGGCCCGCATGCGGCGGCTTTTTAAGGAGGCAAGAGACAGGATGATCTGGCCGGTAAGCAGGGCGCAAATGGGAAGTACGCCGTGCAGCAGCGGAATGCTGTCATTGGAAAGCGGCGTGGCGGCAAGGTCTGCAATCAGCAGCGCAAAGACGAGTTCGGATGGCGTCAGCTGTCCAACTTCCGCCTTGCCGCTGAGACGAATCACGGCCACGACAAAAAAGTATAGCAAAAGCGTACGTAAAAAGACGTTCGTCAAAGACACCGGCTCCTTTTGATGGTATTAGACTGGTGTTATTTTTCCACAGGGAATGCGAAATATGTACGTTGACAACAAGTCCAGCACGTGCTATTATAATGGAGTCGGGTCTGTTAGCTCAGTTGGTAGAGCACTGTGTTCACATCGCAGGGGTCACTGGTTCGAGTCCAGTACAGACCACTTCAGCAGGACGGTGCAGTATTTCCGTTCTGTTTTTTTTATATCAAAGTCTTTTTGTCATGCAGGAAGACTTCTGGATATGACATGATGGCGTGCAGACTGCAGATCAGTGATGTGTTCACGTATTTTATGACGATGAATTGGAATGATTGCGCCAAGATGGGATGGAGGAAGAGACTTCTATGAGAAAGAAATGGTTTCGCGTGTTGCTGAAACGCCGTTTGCTGGTTGCGTTGTTCCTGCTGATTCAGATCGCATTTGTAGTTTTCGTTTTGTATAACGGGAGTCTGCATTTCCGGCTGATTTCAGGATCGCTGCATATCATTAGTGCTGCAGTTGCCTTGCATGTGGTTACAAAACGGGATAAGGGCGCCTATAAGCTGGCGTGGATTTTTTTGATTTTGCTATTCCCGTTGTTTGGCGGGTTGTTTTACCTGATTTGCCACTTGCAGCGGTCGACACGTCGTTTTCGGGCAGATCTGGAACAGATTGATCAGCGGACACGTCCGGCGTTCCTGCTTCAGGGGGATGCGTTGGAAGCGTTTTGTCAGAGTTGCCCCGAACATCAGGTATCGGTCTCTTATTTACAGCGATATGCCGGTTTCCCCATTTATGCAAATACGCAGGCGGAATATTTAACGCCGGGGGAATGTATGTATGAGCGATTGCTGGCGGAATTGGAACGTGCCCAGCGTTATATTTTTATGGAATACTTCATCGTTCAGGAAGGCAAAATGTGGGATTCCATCTTGGAAGTGCTCAAACGAAAGGCCGCGCAGGGCGTTAAGGTGCGCGTCATGTATGACGATATGGGATGTTTCTTTCTGCTGCCAAAGGATTATCCTTCGCAGCTTGAGGCAATGGGAATTGAATGTGTCGTTTTTAATCCCTTTCGCCCCGTTGTTACGGCGCTGCAAAACAATCGCGATCATAGAAAGATCACGTCCATTGATGGTAAAATTGCTTTTACAGGTGGGATCAACCTGGCGGATGAGTACATCAACGGGTATGTCAAACATGGACATTGGAAGGATGCTTCCGTTGTGATGGAGGGCGAAGCGGCCTGGAGTCTGACGGTGATGTTTTTGCAGATGTGGGAACTGACAAGCGGTGTACATGAGGAGTATGCAAGTTATGCTCCGTGGAAGACACACGATTGTCCCATCTCGTCAGATGGTTGGGTACAGCCTTATGCAGATAGTCCGCTGGACGGCGAACATGTCAGCGAGCATGTGTATATGCAGATCATCAATACAGCGCGCCGGTATATTTATATCAATACGCCGTATCTGATTTTGGATGACAGCATGCTTTCTGCGCTGGAACTGGCGGCAAAAAGCGGTGTCGATGTACGCATTGTTACGCCGCATGTGTGGGATAAACGCTTTGTTCATATGACAACCCGATCCTACTATGCCGATTTGCTGCGCGCCGGTGTGAAGGTTTATGAGTACACTCCGGGCTTTATTCACGCAAAGACGGTAGTTGCAGATGATGAAGTGGCTACGGTTGGTACGGTGAATATGGATTACCGCAGTCTTTATTTGCATTTTGAATGCGGTGTGCGCGTATATCGCAGTGCGGTGGTGCAGCAGGTGCACGATGACTTCCTGCAGACGCTGCAAAGCTGCGAGCAGATGACGCGTGAAACGATACGGGTTAACCTGCTTGTTCATGTCGCGCGGCAGGTGCTTCGCATGTTTGCACCGCTGATGTAAACGATATTGGAAAAAAAGTATCGCTGCTTACGGCTTTTGCTGCATAAGTTTGCGTGATGTGTTATAATACCACTTGGTCGCCGTACCTGAGATTGACCGATCAAAGCAAGGGGAAGAACGACGGATATGAAGCAATTGTGGCTTAGATATAAATTCCTGTTTGAGGAACTGACAAAGCGGGATTTTAAAAAACGATATAAACGTACATCGCTTGGTATCTTGTGGAGCATGCTGTCGCCATTAATGCAGCTTTTGGTGTATAGCTTTATCTTTTCGAATTTTTTTGGTTCGGATATTCCGCATTATACGGTATTCCTGTTTGCCGGCGTCATGGTGTTTACTTATTTTAACGAGGCTACAACGCAGGGCATGTTGGCGCTGATGGATAATGCAGACATTATTACGCACATCAATATTCCCAAGGCGCTGTTTTTATTGTCGAAAAATGTCGCGGCGCTGATCAATTTCAGTTTGACGCTTGTGATTTTTCTTGTCTTTGCCTTGATTGACGGTGTGCCCATTACATGGAAGTATGTTTTTTTGCTGTATCCGATTGTATGTCTGGTGCTGTTTAATATCGGCGTTGGATTTGTGCTGTCCGCGTTGTACATCTTCTTTAAGGATATGAAATATATCTACAGCATTTTGACGATGATGCTTACGTATGGTTCCGCTTTGTTTTACAGCATTGACACGTTCCCTGCGCAGCTGCAAATGATCTTCAAGCTCAATCCCATTTATGATTACATTGCGTATTTCCGTTCTATTGTTATTTACGGGCAGATCCCGGGTGTAGGCACGCATTTGATTTGCCTGGGGGCTGCGCTGCTGGTACTGGCAATCGGTCTTGTCATGTATAAGAAGTACAATTATAAGTTCCTGTATTACGTCTAAGCGCAAGGAGACGGCGGCAATGATGATTGAAGTTCAAAACATCAAAGTGGAATACATGATCGGAAATTTTGCCAACAGGGGCCTGAAAGACTACTTTATTCGCGTATTGAAAAGACAGAATGTCAAGCAGTCGTTTTTGGCGTTGGATGATATTTCCTTTGAATTGGAACGCGGCGATATGCTGGGCATCATCGGCAGCAATGGTGCGGGAAAATCGACGCTTTTAAAAGTATTGTCCGGCGTTATGAAGCCAACGCATGGGAAAATTACTGTCAATGGCAATATTGCGGCATTGCTGGAACTGGCAAGCGGATTCGATGGTGATTTGACGGTAAAGGAAAATACGTATCTGCGTGGTGCGATGCTGGGGTATACGCGTGCGTTTATGGACAGCATCTACGATGAAATTATCGAATATGCGGAACTGGGAGAGTTCCAGGAGTGGTATTTCTCTCAGCTTTCCAGCGGCATGAAATCGCGGCTTGCTTTTGCAATTGCCTGTATGGTGAATCCCGAGGTGCTGATTCTGGATGAGGTGCTCTCTGTCGGTGATGGTGCGTTCCGGCAAAAGAGCGAAACAACGATGCGCAACATTCTGCAAAGCGGTGTAACGACGCTGTTCGTTTCTCATTCTCTGGACCAGATTCGCACTTTGTGCAATAAGGTTTTATGGATCGAACATGGAAAGCAGATTGATTTTGGCGATTGTCAGCCGATTTGCGATCGATATGAGGAGTTTATAAACGGCCAGTTAACATTATAAGATTGACTGAAAAAAGCATCGTATGGATTTACTCCGTACGATGCTTTTTGATTACATATATTCATCAAAATAGGGAACGTCCTGATGCAGCAGGCGGCGCTTGGCGACAATAAGTGCCTTGCGAAGGCGCGGCGGCAGCATGCGCTTTACATACAGACGCATACGTATGCCAAGGGGCAGGTCGGGATGATATTTGCGAAGGCGTGCATTTTCCAGAATCGTTTGCACTTGGCCGGGACGCAATGTATGCAAAACCCCTTTTTGAAACAGAATGTGGTTATTGCGCGCTTCGTAGTAGGTTTGCGTGACAAGCTGCGATTGTGCCATGGTAATTTCAGAAGCAATCGCGGCATAGTAGCCACAATGCTGTGCAACAAAAGGATAAATGCGCATAACGGCCTGATTTGTGGAATCCTGTTGTGTGTCATGGATGAAATCACCGTAATTCCATTGCATTTCAAATGCAGGACGTAATGCTTCTGGGCGAAACCAGAACATGTTGCCAAGCGGTGCGATGGGTGGTTTATCCGGCGCCATTGGCGCATGCAACTGCATCTGTTGTGCCAGCTGCAATGTGGGGAAATATGTACCGCCGGCCCATTCATTGCCGGCAGTCATGCACCAAATTGCATAATAGGGAACCGGAGGAACCAGAAGCCCAAGACGGGGATTGCGTGCGAACAGCGCTTTAACATCGGCGCAGAACGTTGTACTTGCCAGAAGATTGCGCAGGCTATGCTCTGCAAAACTATATCCCAGAAGGCCGGGCTTTAGTCTGTGGGCGCGGCTGTCATGTGCAAAACAGCAAAGGTCATAGGAAAACACGATATCCGATGCACCGATCAGCAGTGCGGCAGCGTTGCTGGCCACATCGGAAATAACGCGCACTTCTACTTTTGCGAACACATCCGATACAAACAGCGCGCGCAGTGCATCGGCTTTCTTGCGGCTGTCGGTCAAAAGATACACGTCGCAGCCTTTGGGCATATTACAGGCGCGTGCAAAGCAGGCGCCAAAGGTCTCAGGATGACAAAGATGCATAATGAGACATACGTCGGAGACGTCTGCTTTGCTGCCTGCAGAACGTGCGGCTGCAAGCGTGCCGGTACCAAGAATGTAGTGCAAATGCAGCGAGTCCACCAGATCACACAGATGCTTCGTGCGCAACAGATGCTCCCAGATCATGTCTGTGTCATATGTAGTATGGTGATGTACAAAACGCATCAAATCTGCCGTTTCTGTCCCAAGACCGTTTTGCAGAAAACTCAGGTGATCCTCCCAGAAACAACGCCGCTTAAAAACAGGACAGCGCTTTTGCTCCGCCATAATACGGGGAAGGAAAATCAGCGGATTATTGGTCAGCGCTTTTAAATCCTGCATGTCAACACTGATATCCCAGCGATAGCCTAATGCGGCAAAATGCGGTGTAAAGCGGCTTTCGCACAGTTTTACGGCATCGGTGTAACGGTCCAAAGGCGGAAGCTGCTCCCAGAATTCGGCAAAAGCAGGATCCCGTATCAAGGAAGGACGCATGACCCAAAAATACGATTGAATATGCGTCGGTAAACAACCGCAATCGTTATCAAATTTTTCATTGCTCTCAAAGTAGCAGGTCATGCCCCAGAAGTCTATATCCCTGACGGACATTTTATCAAAGGTT
>JAHZHV010000207.1:4250-7543 GCA_019420085.1 Christensenella sp. | reverse complement strand
CCTGCTGCGCAATATTCTGTATGCAGGCGTATGGACACGCTTTGAAGTAAAGAATTCCCGTGCGCGAAAGAAAGAGGAAGCAAATGGATCCATATAAAGTTCTGGGCCTGTCGCCTGATGCAAGCGACGACGATGTCAAACGCGCCTATCGTCGGCTCGCCAAAAAGTATCATCCCGATGCCAACCCAGGTGACAAGGTTGCCGAGCAGAAGATGAAAGAAATCAACGCCGCATATGACGCAATTATCAATCATCATGCGGACTCCTTTGGAAACGCTTCTTCGCAGCAAACCAACGGTTATGGCGGCACGGGCGGATATACGCAGTCCGATCCATTTGGTGGCTTTGATCCTTTCCGTGGTTTTTACGGCGGATATACGTCATCCTCCTGGCAAAGCAACGACGCAGATCCGCCCCGTTATCGTGCGGCATACAGTTATATTCGCTTTGGCCGCTATCGTGAAGCGCTCAATGCATTGGCGTCCATTCCGGAAAACGAACGCACGGCACGCTGGTATTACTATAATGCATTGGCGCATGCCGGACTGGGAGATCGTGTAGCCGCTCTGCAAAATGCGCAGCGCGCCGTGTCCATGGAACCCTCCAATTTGGAGTATCAAGATCTGTTGACACGTCTGCAAACCCCCGGCAGCGCTTATACCGCTTATGGGCGTCGTTACAGTGTCAATACATTTGGTCTCGGACAATATTGCGTCTATTTATGCCTTGCAAACTTTTTTCTGCGGTTATGCTGCTGCGGTGCGCCGGTTCAAGGCGGCGTCTTTTGCTGCTGAGTGTTTCAAAAAAGAATATAAAAGGTGCGCGAAAAACTTTGCGCACCTTTTTACGTCTCATCCAGCTTCACAACATCCAGCACATGAACGACATGCGCATCGACAACAAAGCGGATATCATATCCATCATACTGCATGCCATAACAACGATCGGTTTCACTTTGATAGCCTGGGCGCGGATCTTGCGCCAAAAGATCACATACCGCCTGCCGGTCACGGGCTGGCAACCGCTGCAAAAGCAAATCAGGAAAACAAACGCGCAGTTTCACTGTTTCAAAATCAACCGAAAATCCGCTGCGCGCATCCGGATGTGCGTCTGTGTACGGCAAATAAGGCTTAATATCCAGCACCGGTGTTCCATCCAACATATCTGCTCCTGCGATCTGAAGCACAGGTCCCCAACGATCATCCATGCATACACCTTCAAGCTTTACACACGACAGTCCAATGGCGTTCGGTCTGTATGGTGACCGCGTAGCAAAAACGCCTACGCGGCGGTTTCCGCCCAAGCGCGGGGGCCGTACTGTTGGTGACCATTCACCGGGGCGCACCTTGGAAAACTGCCACAGAACCCAAATATGAGAATACGCCTGTAATCCCCGCAGCGCATCCATATTGCGATATGGCTCCTCGAACACAATCGTCGCCTTTAATGCATCACTCAATCCGCTCTGGCGCGGAATTCCAAACTTTTGAGAAAAACCGCTGTGTATGTGCGCAATAATATGCATATCTACTTGCTGCGCCAACATATACGCTCCTTTCGATGCTTTGCAGACTCTATGGGCACCTTTTCGTATCCGAGGCTGCGCAATAACTAAAAAAATACAAAAGCGCCGAGGCCATCGCCTCAGCGCTTTTTGGTGCGGATGAAGGGACTTGAACCCCCATGAAGTTGCCCTCACATGGACCTGAACCATGCGCGTCTGCCAATTCCGCCACATCCGCAGGGATGTCACCGATATTTGGTGGAAGGGGGTGGATTCGAACCACCGAAGTCACTGACGACAGATTTACAGTCTGTTCCCTTTGGCCGCTCGGGAACCCTTCCAAGTATATCGGCGACGTTGATTATATTACCTCAATCGCCGCATAAAGTCAACCCCCTTTTTACGGAATGTGTCAAAAAACTTTCCACACTGCCAATCATATATTATATGCATCATTGGGCTTTCCGGCATTTCTATACCCCAGCGTTATTTACCGTTTGTTTACATTCATGCCTTGTAACCATTTTTCTCAAAGAATATACTGTCTATATAGAATGATATGTATTTCGCTTGAAAAGAGGTCCCTATGACGCAGCTTACACAAACATCCGTACAAAGCTTTTCCCTCTTGTCGCAATTGTTGGAGCGCCGTCTTCTGCGCCCGTTCTATCTTCATACAGATTATCCCCTTTCTCCGCTGCAAATCAACGTATTGCTTTTGCTTGCCGACAGTGCATCGCCTTCTATGAGTGACATTGCCTCCACTTTGGACATTTCAAAACCAAATGTCACGCCGATCGTAGATCGCTTAATTGCACAAGAGTACGCGCAGCGCTGTACCAATACGCAGGATCGACGCGTGATCAATATTCGCGCAACGGAAAAAGGAAATATGCTGATTCAACGAATTCAATCGGACATGATTGCATTCTTTTCCTCCCGCTTGTGTACAGACGACAATGCATCTATCAAACAATTCCTGCAAGCTATTGATACGTGCATTCATTTCCTGGAGGCGCTTGAATCGTAAATCCCGATCAATTTGCGCGTGCCGTGTAATATCAGCGGCACGCGTTTTGCATTTATATCCGAAAAGATGCACATTGATTTGCTTTCACGCTTCCTTTATAATGAATACTTGAAAACTGTTTCATTCCTGACAGGAAAAAAAGGAGGTCTTGGATGAAATACATCATTATGATCGGCGATGGCATGGCAGATTTCCCCATTCCGGAACGCGAAGGAAAGACGCCATTGGAGCTTGCGGATATTCCGTGCATGGACGCCTTGGCAGCACACGGTGAAATGGGCTTGGTTCGCACCATTCCCCAGGGCTGTCCTCCCGGAAGCGATACAGGCAACCTCTCTATTATGGGATATGATCCTTCCAGCGTTTATACAGGACGTTCGCCGCTTGAAGCCGTGAGTCTCGGCGTCGATTTGCAGCCAGATGACATCGCATTTCGCTGCAATCTTATCACAGTATCGGATGCGCCATCTTTTTCGCAGCGCCGCATGATCACGCATAGTGGAAGCGGTATCACAGACGACGAAGCACGTATCCTCATCGACGCATTGAACGATTTTTTCCAAGATGAACCACTTCGCTTCACCTTTGGCGCATCCTATCGTCATGTTGTCGTCATCCCCGGTCAAGGTATCGATGTACAATGCATTCAAACATCTGCGCCGCATGATCATGTAAACGCACAATTGGGTGATATTCTGCCAAAGGGACCCCTGCACGAACTGTTAATTGATGCGATCGAGCGCAGCATTACATTTTTAG
>JAHZHV010000207.1:0-4240 GCA_019420085.1 Christensenella sp. | reverse complement strand
CAAGGCACGCGGACTTGGCATGGCAAACTGCATCTGGTTTTGGGGACAGGGACGAAAGCCACAGCTGACGCCACTGAGTGAGCGCACAGGTATTCACGGCAGTGTTATCTCCGCCGTTCCGCTGATTCATGGCATCGGACAACTGGCCGGTCTGCGTTCTATCTATGTAGAGGGCGCAACAGCAGATTTGCACACCAACTATGTTGGAAAAATGCAAGCTGCAAAACAGGCGCTTGAAGATGGAGACGACCTTGTCATTATTCATGTAGAAGCACCCGATGAATGCAGTCATGATGCCGATCTTGATGGCAAAATCTATTCAATTGAGCAAATTGATCATCAGATTCTTGCGCCGCTGACACAGTCACTTGATGCAGCCGGCACGGCTTATCGGCTGCTTGTAATGCCCGATCATGGTACAACACTGTGTACGCGCACACACGACGCGACACCTGTTCCCTACATCCTGTATGACAGCACTGCGCCCATCCATGGCCTGCAGCGCTGCTATAGTGAAAAATCTGCCTCTCAAACGCATATTGTGTTGGAGGACGGTTATAAGCTGATTTTCAAGCTTCTGCAAAAAAACGACGTATTGTAACACCAAATGGCCTCCTGTCATATGGTAGTAGTGGACATTCCACTTTCCATCATGATAAGGAGGCCTTCTGAATGTTTTGTCAAAATCCGATAAATCCCTCGGGATGCTCTTGCAGCGCCGACGCGCTTTGCGGTTGCGGAAATGACCTGTACATACTTGCTGACCGAATCTTTGATAGCTGCCGCATCAAAAAAACAATCAAAGACATTCGTCTGACACCCGAAAACCTGCGCCCCTGCGGCGACTGTGCCTGCGGTGTTGCCGCCTGCCCGCCTCTGAAGTTCCTTGGCGGTTCCAGTTCGTGCAGCGATATCGAAATCCAGGATCTGGTCATCACAAACCATCAGGATTCCTGCCAGAGCTGCCATCATTGCTGTCATGACAATTGCTCCTGTGGCTGCAGCTGCAATTGCTCCTGCAACAGCGGATGCAGCTGTGACGACGGCCTGCGTCGTGTCCGCGGCAAAGCACGTATCCCGCTTACCCTCTATTACGTTGATTCTGCCTGCAATCGTTTCGCAGCAGACGCTTGTGTCAATATCAACATCGATATTCTCATGCGTATGCCCACTGACGCACAGATTCCGCCTGTGATTCGTGCCCTTGGAAGCGCAATGTTCTGCGGCGGTTGTGAATGCGGCGACGAATTCCTTGCAACGTTGGAAGCAGCGCTGTTCATCTTTGTCACGGGGCGCGTTGCCATCCGTGTTCAGGGTGAAGCTGTAACAGATATTCCTGCCTGCAAGAATACACCTGCCGGAAACAGCTGCAATGTCATTGACAATTGTCTGGATTCTCTGCCCCTGTTCCCCTGCACCCGCACAAGCGGTTACGTGCTCAACCCCAAGCAATGCGCCTCCTCTGCATTGCTGTATGCACCCTCCAACAGTACCTGCCCGCAAGCCGATTAAAGCATTCTATCATAAAGCAGGAGCCTTCGCCGTTTTGGGCGAAGGCTCCTGCTTTTTATTGTTCACAGACCCTTTACTGTTCTTCAGGCGGTACATAATCTCCGGCCAGGAACTGCTGAACAGCCTTTTTGCATTCATCAAAATTAACGACAACATAGCTAAGGCCGTCAATCGTTTGATAATTCCAAGCACCGTCAATCGGAATGCGCAGTTGTTCAATCTCTACATTCTTAAAGCGCAGAACCTGAATTCCGGCAGCCAGGATCTCATCCGGCGTCATATTGGTACGCACCAAGTCTTTGCAGTCGTTAAACACGGACGGCCATGCAAAAATTCCCATCCGCATCATTTGTGCCAGCATTGCCTCCATGACATTGCGCTGCCGCTGCGTACGTTCAAAATCGCCGTTTCCAACTTTACGAATACGCGCATAAGCAACCGCCTGATGTCCATCCAGAAGCTGCATACCAGGAGCTGTCACATAGTGATCCGGCGTAAACTCTTTCCCTTCCTCCCGGAAAACTTCTACCTGCAGTCCATTGATCTGCTCAATCTCATCTTCCTGCACATCAATCATGACACCGCCGATGCGATCGATAATATCCGCAAGGCCATAGAAGTTAACAATTGCGTACTTAGATACATTCGTCCCAAAATTATCATTGATAGTACGCATCAGCGTTTCAATGCCGCCATATCCGGAGTAAACGCCATTGAGTTTTGTATGACCGGAATATCCAGAGGGCTGCACATAGATATCGCGCATGATAGAAACCAGGCGAATACGCTGACTTGTCAGATCCAGCGACGCAATCATCATGACATCCGTCAGACCATATGTCGCATTTAAATCGCGCGTATCCATTCCTACGCACAACACATTAATGTAATCCGTACCAAAGTCCCAGTCATAGTACTTTGCCGCTTCCTCACTGATGACTTCGGTCGTAACAGAAACCTCTGTCTGATTGCCATCCTGATCCACCGTCTGTGTAACCGTCTGTGTCGTTTTTGAGCCGGCAACACTAATGCTATTTAAAAAGCCCTGAAGCCAAACACCGCCTGCCAGACACACCGTCAAAAGCAGCGATGCAACGATAATGCCGAAATTACGCAATATCCTCTTCAACAAGAGCGCCTCCCTGTCGTTTTTTGTCCGAACAGCTATCATTATACCGTTGTACCGGCTTTCTGACAACCATAACCGTGCATTCGTTGTAATGTCTTTCCAGTTCCAATTGGTTTTTCGATTACCTTCCGGTTGAACCGAATCCTTTCTCTCCGCGTTCGGATGATGAAAGCTCGCTGCATTCTTCCAACTGCACCGTAATCAACGATGCAATCACCAGCTGTGCAACGCGGTCTCCCGTCCGCACGTGAAACGGCTCCCGCCCGTGATTGATCATCAATACACAGATTTCGCCGCGGTAGCCCGCATCGATCGTTCCCGGAGCATTCAGCATCGTCACACCATAACGCATTGCCAACCCGCTTCTGGGGCGTACCTGTGCCTCGTATCCACGCGGCAGCTGTAAAGCGATTCCCGTTGCAATCTGCGCCCATTCCCCTGGCGCGATTGTAACATCTTGTGCCGCATACAAGTCCATCCCTGCGTCGTCTTCATGCGCATAGGTTGGCAGTATCGCGTTTTCCCTGCACTTTTGAACCCTTAACAGCATTTGCATTCCTCCACGATTCGATTCATTGTAACACATTATCACATTGTAACTTATTTTGCAAATTGCAAAATTCATCTTGACTTTTCTTTCGCTTTTGCTATAATAAATCCTGTCGTTAGGAACGGCTGTATGCGAGGGTGGCGGAACTGGCAGACGCGCACGTTTAAGGGGCGTGTGGGAGACCGTACGGGTTCGATTCCCGTCCTTCGCACCAAGTCGGAGCAAAGTAAGTTTTGCTCCGACTTCTTTATTTTATGCCTATTTGCATAGCGAACTGTTATATAAGGCGCCTTGCCTTATAACCTCATTTTTGTCTTTCTCCGCTATGACTATGTATAAGCGCAGTGAAATATATCGAAAGGAATTCTTGCGTATGTTCAAAAACAAATGGCTTTCCCTTATTCTAATTGTCGTGCTTTTGCTGTTTACAGGCTGTTCTCCACAACAACTTGCACAGGCGCAGGATATGCTGCATGATGCCGAAGCATTGCTGTCTGAATATGCATCGGATCCATCCGTCAGCGCAGATTCCCCAATCCCGTCTTTTCAAAATCCTGACAACGTCAATGGGACACTTTCCATACACTTTCTGGATGTCGGGCAGGCTGACTGCATTCTTCTTCTGTGCGATGGACATGCCATGCTGATCGACGGCGGCAATCAGGCAGATGCAGATTTTGTAACTTCCTATTTGTTGCTGCAAGGCGTTACCGATCTGGAGTATGTCGTATGCACGCACGCCCATGAGGATCATGTAGGAGGTTTACCATCCGTATTAAACGCTTTTTCCGTACAGCATGTGCTCTGCAGCGTTGAGAACTATGACTCCCAGATATTTACCCGTTTCTGCGATGCAGTAAAAGCCCAGAACCTGTCACTTGAAGTACCATCCGATGGTGACACGTTCAACCTTGGCCAGGCGCATGTAACGGTTCTTGGTCCCATACAAACCTATCCTGATACGAATAACATGTCTCTTGTTCTGCGTATCGAATATGGTCAAACAAGTTTCCTGTTCATGGGCGACGCCGAGAGCGATGCAGAAAACG
>JAHZHV010000206.1:319-11688 GCA_019420085.1 Christensenella sp. | reverse complement strand
ATGCGGAGAAGAAAAAACGCTTCGATTCGTTTTGGATGAAGATGGATATCCATCGCAACAATGCATTCAGCCTTGTGGCAATGGAGACGGCATTTCGGCAGGGCGGAGAGTGGCTGTCCCAATTGAAATGCTATCTGGAAGGAAATTTGCGCTACGTCAAGCAGTTTTGCGATGAGAATATTCCGCGCATTCATGTTGACTTGCCGCAAGCAACGTATCTTTTGTGGTTGGATTGCCGCGAACTTGGACTTTCCCAGGAAGCATTGAACCGTTTCATGGTTGAGCAGGCCGGCCTGGGACTCAACGACGGACAGAGTTTTGCACACCATTTAACGGGATATATGCGCCTGAATGCAGGCTGTTCGCGGCGCGTACTGGAACAGGCGATGCATCAGCTCAAAGACGCGGTTGACCGACTGGACGAAGGAGCGGGCGTATGATGATTCGTGCGGTAAAACAGGACGATCTTGCGGCGCTTTGCGCATTGTATGAACAGCTGATGGATGCACCGTGTGATATGCAGCGTTTGCCGGCTGTCTTTGAAAAGGTATGCCGCAATGACAATGCGTGTGTGTTTGGGGCGTTTGATGCGGATGGGACGCTGATGGGCAGTGTATATGTCGTAGTCTGTGAGGATCTGGTGGAGCAGTGCCGCCCTTTTGCGGTTGTAGAAAATGTTGTTGTGGACGAGAAAGTCCGCGGCAAAGGTGTGGCGGGCGCGCTGATGACGCAGGCTGAAGTTTTTGCACGCGAACGAAATTGTATGTATATGATGCTGGTTTCCGGTGCACAAAGAAAACAGGCGCATGGCATGTATGAGCATTTGGGCTATGATGTACCGGTTCGGGGCTTTAAAAAATATCTTGGTTGAGGGAAAAAAGGGGAAAAGAATGGATCAATTTGGTCAGATGGATCAGGGACAAAAGAAGAAACTTATGATTCCGCTTGCGATTGCAGCGGTGCTGTTTTGTGTGCTTTTGTTCCTTTTATGGGGCATGCCGCAGCAAACGACACCATATGACCCGAATGTGCTTGTGCCGATTGAAGGTATAGGGATTACGGTCATGCTGCCAAGCGGTGCAAAGGAGGAAAAGACGGATGAATCCGTGTTCTATTGCGCCTGGCAGGAGGGGGTATTTGTTGCCGCGCAGGAGACGGATGATATACTGGCACAAGCCGGTTATGATGGGCCGACGCTTGATGCGCACGACTACGCCCAAATGTGCGCGGATAGGGCCTATGCACAGACGTCGCAGGTATCGCAGGATGAATACGGAAATGTGTACTTTACCTATGAGCTCAACAGCAATGGTACGGCGCTGTTTTATTACGTGACGGTCAAGCGCGGGGCATCGTCTTACTGGGCCTGTAATTTTGTCTGCCCGCAGGCGCAGAAACAGGAGAATCTGGAGCGTTTTGGTTTATGGGCATCGAAGATTGAGGTGGAATAATCCGGTAATGGATAAAAAACTGTGCCGTGCCCGTATCAATAGGATACGGGCACGGCACAGTTTTTATTTTTTGTTTAGAATGCATTGCCGCGTGATTCGTTTTTCAAACCGAAAAAGTCCAGCATCCGCTGCAGATCCCGATCCCAGACACGCCACTCGTGTGCGCCGGGACCTTCACTATGTGAATAGGCAATGCCAAGTTCATCCAAATAGCGCAGGAATGCGTCATAGGAGCCATTTGTATAGAACAAAGGATCATCGGTACCACAGCAAAGATACAGCTTCGGTGGATTCTTAAGCTGTGCAAATGCGGCAAACTGCGGCCACAGGTTTTCACCGGAGGCAAGATAGGCGTCGACGCCACCCCATTTATCCATGTCGTTGCGCTGACGCAGATCCCTCGACGCGTCGCTGAACTCCCCTTCGCATGTACCGGCGTGTGTTTCCAGTTCGCGACGGTCCAGCGCTTCGATACGGCGCAGATTTGCAAGATTCTCCGGCAGAGCGTAGTCAATTGGTACAAAGGACATGGATGCCGCACCGGCAAATTTTTCGGGATGTGCAAGCAGATAGCGAAGCGTACCACGTCCGCCCATGGACAAACCGGCAATGTAGTTGTCACATGGTTTATCCGAGGCAGGGAACCAGTTGTACACAAGCGGCATCAGTTCATCAAACAGGAAATTGAAGCTCTGATATCCCAGACAGAAATTTCCCCAGTTTTCATACATTGCATTCAGCGCCGAGGGCATGACAACGATCAAATCGCGTTCACAGGCATATAGCTCAATGTTGGATTTACGCAGCCAGTCGGAATAGTCGCCAAACGTACCATGCAGCAGCCACAAAACCTTGTACTTTTTGCCGCTTGCATAGAAATCAGCCGGTGATATGTTGCGCGGCTTGTCCGGCAAAATGATGGATACATCCGTGTTGCTGCACAGGCACTGACTTTCGAATTGAAAATGAATTAATGACATGATAAAAACTCCCTTTCTAATATTTGCGAACGCGTAAAAAGTGTTGCTCTCATTATAAAAATGAAGATACTGTCTGTCAAGCTGCATATCACTGGCGCTTCTTTGATGTCAATTCCAAAGAAAAAAAGCAGCGCATGCTTTTTGCATCCGCTGCAGTAAGATGAATCCGTTTTTTTATTTCATGACCGATACGTCCACACGTGGCAGCATAAAGTCGAAGTTTTCCTTTGTGCACATTTGTGTGCCTTCCAAAACGAGCGACCCGTTGGCAACTGCTACGGCGTAACGCAGCGTATCGGCAAGTCCAAGACCGTCTTGAATCGCCATGCACATGCCGGCTACGAGTGAATCACCCGCACCCTGTACACCTTTGACATCGATGGAAGCGCCTTTTGAATAAACAACGCCTTCTTCGCTGCACAAAATTGCGCCGTCTGCACCCATGGAGACACATACATGACCAATGCCGCCTGCAACCAGTTCTTTTGCAGCACCGACGATTTCACCCAGGGTGTTTAATTCGCGGCCGGTCAAACGCTGTAATTCGCTGCGATTTGGCTTGACGTAGTCAGGACAGGCGGTAATGCCCTCGCGCAGCAGCGCTTTATCTGCATCTAAAATAGCAACTTTACCACGGCGCTTTACTTCACGGATCAACTGTGCATAAAAGTCATCGGGAACACCCGGCGGAACGCTGCCGGTCAGCACGACGGCAGTGGAACGATCGATCTGTGCGACAATAGCGTCAAATGCCCTCGCGACGTCTGCTTCGGTGACGGGGAATCCCTTTTCATTGCATTCCGTCATGACGCGCGTTGCTTCGTCAAAAAGCTTGACATTCATGCGAAGTGAGCCGTCCACGGCAAGCGCTGTACCCGGAATTGCTTTTTGCTCCAGAAAGCGGGGGACGACCTTTTCGTCATTACGGTAATTAAAATACACGCAATGCGTTGGTACGCCAAGCTGTGCAAGTGCAACGGAGACGTTGATCCCCTTGCCGGAGACGTCGATGTTCGTCTTGGTTACGGCGTTGAACTCGCCATACTGAAAGCCGCTGATCCAGGCAGTGCGATCGACACAGGGGTTCAGCGTTACGGTCGTAAACATAGCATCCTCCGCAATGAATGAGTAATCATATGGCATCTGTTTCCACAGATAGCCACACAACTATAGCACAGCAAAACGGAACATGCAAATTTTATTAAGAAAAAACTGCGTTTTTTTCAGAAAAAAACCAAAAAACACATTTTCACTCCTTTAAAACGCAAAACGGGGATTGTCTGATTCCAGAAAGCATGCGTATAATGAACAGGTGTGTGATATGTTTCATGCATATACAGCCGAGGGAATCGGTCGGAAAGGAATTCATTCATCTATGCAGGAAAAACGTGCCGCACTGCGTGAACGTGCGGCTTTTTCAGGTGTAACGTTAATTTTTTATCTGGCACACGCCGCTACGGCTTTTGTGGCTTCCTATTTGAAAGAACAGGGATTTGCGGCGACGCAGGTGGGCACAATCATGGCAGTGCTCAATTGTGTGGGAATCGTTTCATCACCGATCCTGGGAAACTTGGCCGATCGCATGAACTCTTCCCGCCGTGCCTTTATTGCGGCCGTTGCGGCAGCAGGGGTGTTAATGGCATTTGTGCCTGCAGTAACCGGTGTTATGGCGGTATCTGTACTGTTGGCAGCCTGGGCTTTTTTCCGCATTCCGGCCAATACGCTGCTTGACGCCTGGACGCTTCGCAGCGCGCAGATGCGCGGCAGCTTTTCCTTTGGTTCCATTCGGCTGATTGGCTCTATCAGCGGCGCGACGATGTGCATCATTTACGGGCAGATGATTCGAGCAAGCGGCACGAATGCTTCGGCGCTGCGGGGGTACTGCGTTTTTGCTGCGCTGACGGTGACGCTGTGTCTGCTTCAGGGGCGTGTTTATGATGATGGCACGGGAAAACCGCGTGCCAGACAACAGCGTGACCGTACAGGCGTGCGCGCTGCGCTTGCCAGCCGTCCGTTTGTTGTATTTTTGCTCTGCCATGCCGCGATGGGCATTCCTATTTATTGCCTGACGACGTTCTTACCCTATAAACTGTCGGAAATCGGTGCATCGGCGGATGTGCTTGGTACGCTGGTTGCAGTAAAATCTTATACCGAAGTGCCCATGCTGCTTTGCGGCGCGACATTGATGCGCCGTTTTGACGCGCGTCGTATTTTGACGCTGTGCTTTTTCTTTTTTGTGTTGGAGCATCTGGTCTGCGCCTTCGCTGCAAGCGCATGGGTGCTTGGCGCTGCGCTGATGTTCCATGGACTGGTGTTTGGTCTGTATCTTGCTGCGATGGCGCAATATGTCTATCGCGTAACGCCGCCGCAGGCGATTGCAAGTGCACAGTCTCTGGCTGGAAGCGCTGCGCTTCTTGCCGCAGTCGTTGGCAGCCTCGCAGCCGGCCCGTTGGTGCAGAAATTTGGGTCCATTGGCTTCTTCCTGTGCGGCGCAGGCCTGTTTGCACTGGCAGGTACGGCATTTGCAGCGTTTGGCGCCGGTACGTGCACGACGGATACGATGTAACGGGTATATTGGATAGAAGCGAACGGTGCGGGGCGCCGTTCGTTTTTTTGATGAAAAGGTGGTACTTGGCCAAAAAAGCGTATAAAGTGCGTCAATGCGGGCATACTTGCAGTGCAACAAACAACGAAAAGGAGGATGTACGCATGAAGGAGAAGAAACGTGCGCGCGCCTGCGGCGCCGAGGGACAGAATCAGAACAAGTCCGATGCGCAGGATTGCCAGGGCGGTAAAGATGCCTGCGGCGGTGATGCGTCGTGTCATGACGATGATTGCGGTTGCTGAAGACGCAGCCCAATCAAGGGCAGAGAATACATGCATGAATGCAGGTGTTCTCTGCTTTTTTTATGCCGGCGTATCCTGTGGTAAAATCGCGAAAAAAGGTATTGACAAAGTAGGAACGGATGATACAATATAGCGTGCGAGGTTTAGTGATTCTAAACTTTGGGTTTATTTTAACGAAACTCCAGCGCGAATTTGAAAAGAAGGAAGTGCAACGTGTGAATATCGGGGAGAAAATCAGGCGATTGCGGATGCAGTGTGGCTTGACGCAGCAGGAATTGGCTGACCGCACGGAGCTTTCCAAAGGGTATATTTCGCAGCTGGAACGGGAGACGACATCGCCGTCGATTGCGACGCTGGTGGATCTTCTGGAGGCGCTGGGGACAAACTTAAGCGAGTTTTTCAGTGAGAAAGACCAGGAAACAATCGTATTTCGGCCGGACGATGCGTTTGAAAAAAGCGATGAAATACTTGGCAATTGCATTCGCTGGCTGGTTCCCAATGCGCAGAAGAATGCCATGGAACCGATTTTACTCACTATCGAGCCCGGCGGGCGTACAACAGAGGATAACCCGCACAGCGGAGAGGAATTCGGTTTTGTCTTAAGCGGCAGCGTTGTGCTGCATATGGGCGCGCAGCGTCTGCGCGTGCGAAGAGGCGATAGTTTCTATTTTTCAAGCGACACATTTCACAGCCTGGAAAATCCAGGGAAAACGCAGGCACAGGTGCTGTGGGTCTCCTGCCCGCCGTCGTTTTGACCGAACTTATCATGCATAAAACGGAGGAAAAGGCGATGCCAAAACAGGAACACTTGATCGATTTGAACGACGTTTATGTTGATTATGAAGGCGACGGTATTTTAGCGCTGGAAAACCTGAATTTGTATATTCGGGAAAATGAATTTGTTACGTTGCTGGGTCCTTCCGGCTGCGGCAAGTCTACGACGCTGCGTATCATTGGCGGTTTTGTGCGGCCTACACGCGGTCAGGTGCTTTTAAACGGCCGGGATATTACAGATGTGCCGCCGCATAAGCGTCCTGTGAATACCGTGTTTCAAAAATATGCGTTGTTTCCCAATATGAATGTCTTTGAAAACGTCGCATTCGGACTGCGCATTCAGAAGGTAAAGGAGTCTGAAGTGAAAAAGCGTGTGGAGCACATGCTGGAGCTTGTGAACCTTGCCTCTTACGGTACGCGCAGTGTGGATGCGCTTTCCGGCGGCCAGCAGCAGCGCGTGGCGATTGCGCGGGCGCTGGTCAATGAGCCGCAGGTATTGCTTCTGGATGAACCGCTGGGGGCGCTGGATTTGAAATTGCGCCGCGGCATGCAGGAGGAATTGAAACGCATGCATAAGAGCCTTGGGATTACCTTTGTCTATGTGACGCACGATCAGGAAGAGGCAATGACGATGAGCGATACCATCGTTGTGATGAATGATGGTGTCGTGCAGCAGATCGGTACGCCGCAGGATATCTATAATGAGCCTAAAAACGCATTTGTTGCGAATTTTATCGGAGAAAGCGACATTTTGCCCGGCATGATGCGCGAGCCGTATCGAGTTAATTTTGACGGTGTGGATTTTGTTTGTGTGGATCCCGGTTTTGACCGTCCTGAAGTGGATGTTGTCGTACGTCCGGAAGATATTGCGCTTACCGCGCCGCAAGACGGTATGATCCGTGCGACAATTGAGCAGGTGACCTTTATGGGTGTGCATAACGTTATCATGGCACGCTCCCAGAACGGATACCTGTGGCGCATTAAGGATACGGGTACGTGGCAGGAAGGCACGGATGTAGGACTTGTCATTCAGCCGGATGGCATTCACATCATGAAGAAAGGGGAACAGCAGGCATGAAACGCAAGTATCTTGCCGCGCCCTATGTGGTATGGATGACGATTTTCATCGTTGTGCCGATGATTATGATCGTCTATTATGCCTTTACACAGGACGGGACATTTTCCCTGGAGAACATCACGCGTGCGTTTGGTGCATTGCCGATGACGGCGCTTTGGCGTTCGTTGTACATGGCTTTTGTTTCTACGCTGATTTGTCTTTTAATCGGGTACCCGGCAGCAATGTGTCTGTGTTCCAAGAGCCTGAAGCGCAAGGAACTGCTGCTGCTTTTGTATATGGTGCCGATGTGGATGAATTTCCTGCTGCGCACGTATGCATGGTCTGTCATTCTGGAGCGCACGGGTGTGCTCAATACGTTTCTGACATCAATCGGCCTGCCGCCGCAGAAACTTTTATATACGGATGCGGCAGTGGTGCTTGGTATGGTGTACAATTTTCTGCCGTTTATGATTCTTCCGATTCAATCGGTGCTGTCTAAAATCGACGGTACGCTGGTTGAGGCGGCGGAGGATCTTGGCGCAAGCCGCCTTCAGGTTTTTTCGCGTGTGACATTGCCGCTGAGCGTGCCGGGGATCATTTCAGGCGTGACGATGGTATTTATGCCGGCAGCTTCTACGTTTGTCATTTCTCAGTTGATGGGCAACAATGCGCAGCAGCTGTTCGGAGAGATGGTCGAACAGCAATTTCGTACGCTGTATAACTACAACTATGGCTCGGCGTTAAGCCTTGTGCTGCTTGCGCTGATTCTGATCAGCATGGCGCTGATGAACCGTCTCAATCGCGGACAGGAAGGAGCGGCGTTGTGGTGAAAGGTTTTTTTCAAAAACTGTATCTTGGCGTGGTTCTGTTCTTCTTTTACGCGCCGATTGTGATTCTGATTATCTACTCGTTCAATGAGTCCAAAGTGATGGGGAATTGGACGGGATTTACGCTGGAGTGGTATAAGCGCCTGTTTGCCGATTCCAATGTCATGTCCGCGCTGTATACCACGCTTGCCTGCGCGGTGCTTGCAAGCTTCGCGGCAACGGTTCTGGGGACTGCGGCGGCGATCGGCATGCACAACATGCGCCCGCGTCCGCGCAGCATTCTGACGAATATTACGTATTTGCCGCTGGTGAATCCGGATATTGTCACAGGTGTATCCTTGATGCTGCTGTTCATTTTTTTGCAGATGCGTCTGGATTTCTTTACAATGCTGCTTGCCCATGTGACGTTTAACGTGCCGTATGTGATCTTCTCGGTTATGCCCCGCTTGCAGCAGATGAATCCAAATCTGTATGAGGCGGCACTGGATTTGGGGGCGACGCCGGCGCAGGCGCTGCGCCGTGTGGTGATCCCGGAGATCATGCCGGGCGTTGTGACGGGCCTGATCCTTTCCTTTACGTTATCGCTCGACGATTTTGTCATCAGCCGGTTCACCTCGGTTGAGGCACAGAATTTGTCGATGCTGATATACTCGCGGACGCGCACGGGCGTGGACCCCACGATCAATGCGCTGTCGGCGATCATGTTCCTGTTTGTAATTACACTTCTTTTGATTGCAAACAGGCGGTCTTTGCGCGAAAGTAAGCGCGTGTAAACTTTATTTTTTGGTTGGAGGATTGAGAAATGAAGAAACGACTTGCCCTTGTGCTGGCCTGTGTCCTTGTACTGTCCGCGCTTGTTTCGCTTTGCGCGTGCAGCCGCAAGGAGACGCTGCATGTCTACAACTGGGAAGATTACATTGACCCGGCTGTGATTGAGATGTTTGAAGAAGAATACAACGTCAATGTCAAGTATTCGGCCTTCACCACCAATGAAGACATGTTTGCGCTGCTGCAGTCGGGTGCAACCAGTTACGACGTGATTTTTCCGTCGGATTACATCATCGAGCGTATGATTGCCGATGATCTGATTGCGCCGATTGATTACAGCCTCGTGCCGAACTTCAGCAATGTCGATCCGCAGTTTGCTTCCGGGCTGGATTTTGATCCCGAGGGTGCTTATAGCGTGCCGTATATGTGGGGGACGGTCGGCATTCTTTATAACACGACGATGGTGGAAGAACCCATCGATTCCTGGGATGTGCTGTGGGACGAGCGCTATGCGGATAACATCCTGATGCTGGATTCCATCCGCGATTCGCTTGGTATTGCGCTCAAGCGTTTGGGCTATTCTCTGAATACCCGCGACGAGGCGGAGATTGAGGAGGCAAAGAACTCTTTGATCGAGCAGAAGCAGTATGTTCTGTCCTATGTTGTGGATCAGGGAAAAGACAAGATGGTGCGCGGTGAGGCGGCCATTGCGGTTGTGTGGTCCGGTGATGCGGCGTATTCCATTGCCCAGAACCCTGATCTGGATTATGTCATCCCCAAGGAGGGATCCAATATCTGGGTGGATTCCATGGTGATTCCGGCTAACAGCGAGCACAAGGAGCTGGCGCATGCGTTTATTGACTTTATGTGCCGTGCGGATATTGCACAGATGAACGCCGAGTACATCGGTTACTCTTCGCCCAATGCTGCTGCTGTAGAACTGCTGGATGACGAGGTGAAGAACGACGAGCGCTTCTATCCGCCCAAGAGCGTGCAGGATAACTGTGAGTATTTCCATGATCTGGGCGATGCGCTTGATATGTATAACGAGATGTGGTCTGAGATCAAGTCCGGTGCAGCACAGTAAGAATACGAAAGGTGAAGCGATTTGACGCAGATGCGGCCGCGGTTTTTCATACTGCGGCCGCATTTTTGCTGTCATAAAATAAAACTGGGAAAATTGCTTGACCTTCGAGCTGCTTTATACCTTATACTGGTGGCAGGGAA
Organism: Christensenella sp.; assembly: GCA_019420085.1. Classification (GTDB taxonomy): domain Bacteria; phylum Bacillota; class Clostridia; order Christensenellales; family Maliibacteriaceae; genus RGIG9107. The sequence goes on along the minus strand of JAHZHV010000206.1, from coordinate 1,757 downwards.
CAAGGGGGTATGGCGCAATGACGATTCAATGGGTATGTGAACAGACCGGGTTTGATCGTGCGACGGTGCGCTTCTATGAACAGGAGGGGCTTTTGCACCCGGCGCGGCAGCCGAACGGTTATCGTACATATACGGATGCGGATGTGACGCAGCTTCTTCGCATTCGTTTGCTGCGGCAGCTTGGCGCCAGTATCGCTGAAATTTCGGCTCTGCAAAAGGGGGAACGCACTTTATCGCAGACACTGGAGCAATGCGCACAGCGCCTTGCGCAGACGCAGCGGGAGGCGGTGCGGGCACGGCAGCTGTGCCGGGAGATTGGCAAGACATGCACGCGCTATGATACGCTGGAGCCGCGGCAATATTTGGATGATGCATCTTCGGCGCCGCATGATGCGCCGAAAGTGCAGCCGCATCCGTGGCGGCGTTATCTGGCGCGCATGTTGGATATTTCTCTGTGTAATTTATGTGTGACGGCCGTGCTGGTATTTGCGTGCAATGTCAATCCGGCAACGCGGCCACCAATTTTATTGCTGCTGGACGGCTTTATGGCGCTGCTTCTGCTTGTGGCGCTGGAACCGCTTCTGATTCACTGGTGGGGAACGACGATTGGAAAGGCACTGCTGGGATTGCACGTACAGACGATGGATGGCGAAAAATTATCGTATATGCAGAGCCTTTCCCGCACGATGGATGTGCTGTGGTTTGGTATGGGAATGGGGATTCCCATCTACGCACAAATCCGGTTATACAAAAGCTGGAAGACATGCAAAGAGGCAGAACTGCTTGTATGGGACGAAATGACGCCCTGCGAAGCGATGCCGCTTCGCAAACGGCATGCGGCAGCATATTCCGGTGCGGTCGCACTGGTTTTGGGATTATCTGTGTTGATTGCGCTTGCCGCCGGCATGCCGCCGCATCGTGGCAGACTGACGCCGGCGCAGTTTGCGGACAACTACAATCATCTTGCTGCGTTTTTTAAAGAGGATGCTGCGGTTTTGAATGAAAACGGAGAATGGATTTGGACGGATTCGCAGATCACGGATGGCATATATCTGTCCGGATGGGGAGAAAAAGCGCCTGTCGTTTGGATCAATACAGATCAGGACGGATATGTCACCGATGTGGCGACGCTTTGGTGTTACGATGATGAAGATGAGATCGCACCGTGGCCGCTTTTACGTATGCAGCTTTTATCGATGACATTTGGCGTGCAGGAGGAAAATTGGCTTTTCTGCCGCGTCAATCTGCCGCGCGTGCTTTCTCAGGCGAAGGCGTTTTCGGATTTCTCATTGACGGCAGGAAATGTGCAGATGAATTGCATCGTACGCGTTGATGGTTTTGATGCAGGTAATTCGTTTGCAATTTCGCAGGATACGGATGCATCCTGCTGTATTGTGTTTGGCGTAGCGTGTAAGGAGGATGCATCATAAAAAAGGAT
>JAHZHV010000206.1:0-309 GCA_019420085.1 Christensenella sp. | reverse complement strand
GCCATGTATTTGCAGAGCATGGCATCCTTTTTGGTTCTCTTGCGCAGCGATGATGCGTGTACGATATCGCAATGATCGCTTGTATGCGTAACAAGAATGGGTACGTTAAAATGCATCTTCGCCGTCGGACAGATGCAGGGCGAGACTGACAGCCACAGCCTGATCCACACGGTGCATCAGCGCAGCGTCCAGTCGGCCAATGCGTCGCTGCAGTCGGCTTTTGTCCAGCGTGCGAAGCTGTTCGGCCAGCACAATGGAGGTGCGCCGCAGTCCGCTTTGTGCGGGATATACCAGCACGTGTGTCGGAAG
>JAHZHV010000205.1 GCA_019420085.1 Christensenella sp. | reverse complement strand
CGTTCTACAGCAATACAGTCGCGCCTGCACTGACGGATTTTGCCGATACACTGGAGCATCTTGCAAAATCGATGTTTCCGCAATTTGCCGCGACAATCGACGATACCATCGCTGAAATCAACGCGTCTGTCAGTACAAGCATCTCCTCCGTTTCCGTCTCCCTGCTTGGATACGTTGCCAATTTCGCAACGAAACTGCCGCGTACGTTCCTCAATGTCATCATCGCCATTGTCTCCTCATTTTTTATTGCGATGGATTATGCCAGCATTACACGCTTTGTCCTGCGTCAGCTTCCCTCCCATACGCGCACGCTTATCCTGCGCGTTAAAAACGAGTTGGGCAGTACGCTGATTAAATACTTGAAATCCTATTCGCTGATTATGCTGTGGACCTTCTGTGAACTGTGGCTTGGTCTGTCGCTGATCGGTATTCAAAAGGCCGGGTTAATTGCGCTTGTCATTGCAATCTTTGACATTCTCCCGGTCATTGGCAGCGGACTGTTCCTGATTCCGTGGACAATTGCAAGCTTTATTCTGGGAAACATCGGACAGGGGATCGGACTGGCTGTACTGTATCTTCTGATTACCGTCATCCGCAACATTATTGAACCGCGCATTGTCGGAACACAGGTAGGACTTCCCCCTATTTTAACCTTGATGGCCATGGTAATTGGAACCTATCTGTTTGGCGGCATTGGCCTTTTGGGGCTTCCCGTATCCCTGGCAATTGCAAAAAACCTGAACGACCAGGGATTCATCCATCTGTACCGTGACTTCCCCGCCGACATCGATGACAACGAGCAAAAGCCGGATCTGTTCTCGCGAATCGTAGCTTTTTTGCAGCGCAGGCGGCGCAGCAAACCATAACGGCGGCAGACAAAGCGCCGCAAAAAAAGCGAACGGACGCATCTAACGTCCGTTCGCTTTTTGCATGCCGCAGCATCGAACAAAGCCGCCAGGCACGCCTGTTTTCAAAGACAGTGCCGCCATTTCATCAGATCCTGCGGCCCTCCATCCGACGAATTGCCTGTGCGATTTTCATAAGGCTCGCGCCATGCGTCCGGAAAAACATCTGATACGAATCGCACAGACGCGCCTTTTGTGCATTGCGCATGCGCATACAGCCGCCGCGGCACAGGAAAAACCAGGGACACTTGCCGCACTGCGGCGACACTTGCGCCGATTGCTGTACAAAGCCGAGCGTTTCCCGCCGCGCGTCCATTTGCGCAATCGTATCCTGCGCAACATTCCCAATACAATATGCCTGTGTCGCATAAAAGTCGCATGGATACACACGCCCATCGGCTTCCACGGCATACTGCCGGCCGCAAATACCGCGCATTTCACACGCATCCGGAATTTGTCCCAGCGCCAGCGCCAGGTAGTTTTCAAATTGGCGGATATACAGCTGTCTGTTCTCCAGCAAATCCGCATACCAACAGGAAAAAAGCTCCGTCAAAAACGTCCCATATGCCTGCGGCGTTAACGTATAAGTATGTGCATTGTCCGTCTCACCGAACGGTTCCAAGCATGGGATAAACTGCACATAGCGCAGTCCCTGCGCCCGATAAAACGCATAAATCTGCCGCGCCTTCGCCGCCGTGGCTTCATGCACAACAGTCAAAACATTAAAGGGCACCCTGTAGCGCTTAAGCAGTCCAATCGACTGCATGACCGCATCAAACGTTCCGTCACCCTGCGGCGTTTTTCGATACACCTCATGGGTATCGCGTATACCGTCCAGAGAAATACCTACCAGAAAACCACTGCGCTGCAAAAAACGCACCCATGCCTCATCAAGAAGCGTGCCGTTTGTCTGTATATTGTTTTCAATCTGTACGCCATGCACATTCCATTTTTTCTGCAGCGCAAGCACCGTTTCAAAAAAATCCCGCGACGCAAGAAGCGGTTCTCCACCCTGAAAGCTGAACGTACAGCGCTGCGTCGCATGAGAAAGCGCACAACGAATGGTCTGCTCCAATGTTTCCTGCGTCATCATTGCGCAGTCGCAGACGTCCCGTTTTTGCATCAGATCACGATAAAAGCAATACGCACATGCAAGATTACATCTGCCCGAAGCGGGCTTTATCATCACATTAAGCGGCGGCATTGTTCTTTTTTATCCGTTTGCGGCCTGTCAATCGTCCTGTGACTGCCACGGTTCCTCAGCAAGCCACTGTACTGCACGCCATATCTGCGCGCCCTGATTGCATTGCGGTGCGCCTGGTGTGCTTCTGCCGCGGCGTACATAGTCCGCCAGCGTCCGCCGCAGCGCCGTAACAATCGCAGGATATTCCTGCGCCACATTTCTTCGCTCGGAAATGTCGCACTGAAGGTCATACAGCTGAAGATCCGGCATATCAGGCGTCTCCTGCCCGCTTTGCGGATACGACCAGCCGCCGGAACCCGGACACATCTCCAGCTTAAACCGGCCGCAGCGGATACTCAGCGAACCGTCAAAGCTTTGATGCACGACATCCTTTCGAACCGGCGATGCGTTCGGATCAAGCCACAGCGGAAGATTGCTGACGCTGTCTTCTGCGGCGCAGTCGGGAATATCCCAATGCAGATACGCCGCCATTGTGGCAAAGAAGTCGCTCAGACAGACAATATGGTCGCATCGACTGCCCGGTGCAATATGCTTCGGCCATCTGACAATCATCGGCACCCGATGCCCGCCCTCATAAATATCGGCCTTATGTCCGCGGAACAGGTAGCTTGGATTGTGCCCCCGCTGAATCATCTGATCAATGCCTGCCATCGGCGCGCAGCCATTGTCGGAAGTAAAAACAACAATCGTATTTTCCGCAAGTCCCAGCGACTGCAGATGCGCGCAGATTTTGCCCACTACATCGTCGCACATAAGCACAAAATCACAGTATGGCGAAATACCGGACTTGCCCACAAACTCCGGCGACGGCAAAATCGGCGTATGCGGCGCAGGCATGGCATAATAGATAAAAAACGGTTCATTGCGATGCGCACTGATCGTATCCAGCACGCGCTGTGTCAGGTTCGGCAGCACCTGCTCATGCACAAAATCTGCGCCAGTAGGGCCCTCGCGCCAAAAAGTGTATTCGCCGTCATTGTGCGTCTGTCGGTCGGGAAGACAGGTAAAGTGGTCATCCTCAATATACAGATACGGCGGCATGTCCAGCGACCCGGCAATCCCGTAAAAGGAGTCAAATCCATAGGCCGTCGGGCCGTTTCGAATGACACCGGCATAATCCACACCCGGACACTGTTCGTAGTCGGCCGCAAGTTCAAATTCTTCCGTCACACTCAAATCCATGCCAAGATGCCACTTGCCGATTGCAGCCGTAGCATATCCATTGTCACGGAACATATGCGCAACCGTAAGACGATCCGGTTCAATCAGCGCACGATCATAACCGCTCATTACGCCTTCCTTCAGTGCGGAACGCCAGTTGTAACGTCCTGTCAGAATTCCATATCTGGACGGCGTACACACCGCCGAAGTGGCATGCGCATCACAAAACGCCATGCCCTCCCGGCACAGCGCATCCAGATTCGGCGTTTCAAACGGGCAAAACTCGTTAAACGCCGAAATATCTCCGTATCCCATGTCGTCTGCCAAAATATATACGACATTCGGTTTATCCTGCATTGGCGGATCTCCTTGCTTTTTTATTCATAATCATATGGCGATCATCGCGCTCGCCGCATTGGTTTTATCTATTATACGCCAGAATCATGGCTTTGCCCAGCATTGGCAGCCGTTTTCTTTTTTCATAAGACGATCAAAAAAAGCGATGTGCGCTTTCACACACATCGCTTTTTTCACGGGCATACTTCAACCGCGAAGTCCCTTCGGATACAGATTTTTTGCGCGTCCTTTTTTGATGCGTACGCCTCCGGCCGCACATCCACCAATCAATACCGCCGCGTATCCGTCGCTCAATCCCGATGCGTCCAGCTCTTCACCGCGAAGATAGGCCGCTGCACGCGGATCTGCCGGCGCAAACGACAACTTTTGCAAAAACAGCCCGCCAAACGCACTAAAGAAGTGATGATGCGGAACAAACCGTCCTTTATATACGGTTCCAAGCGCAGTGCCCATGCGCAGCGTCCGCACGCCGTGCGGCAGCGCAACCGTCTGCCGGGGCAGCAGTGTCAGCGTATCTGCCCACAACGCAATCGGCTGCTGCGATTCCCCTATCGTTTCTTTTAAAAACGCCTTTGCTGCCGCCGCCATATCCCCAGGCACTTTTTGTATCGACGCATCGCGGCGCTGCGGTCTTTCATGCGTCCCATCCTGTTTTTGCAGCACGCACAAAAACTGACCCTCGCCCATGCCAAAATAAGGGTAGTAGCGCCGCGCATGCGTATACGATACGCCTGCGACACACTCGCCCTGCGCCGTATGTGCGCACACGGCATCGCTTGCAGGACAGGTGGTATACTGCGGATGCCGGCGCAAAAACGCATCAACGACCTGTTCGTTCTCCTGTACAGAGAACGTACAGGTTGCATAAACAAGATACCCGCCTTCGCGCAGCATGGCATCGGCACATTCCAAAATATCCAGCTGCCGCTGTGAACAGCCGAGGCTTCGCGCAGGCGACCACTCCTGCACGGCGTCAGGGTCGCGGCGGAACAATCCCTCGCCGGAACACGGCGCATCCACAAGCACCGCGTCAAACACGCCTGGCAGACAGGCAGCAAGCGTCTGCGCAGCGGCATTGGTCACAGCCGCAGCCGAAATCCCCGTACGCTCCACATTGGAAAGCAGTGTACGTGCCCGCGCGGGTACAAATTCGTTGCTGAGCAAAAAGCCCTCCGCAAGCCGGCATGCCAGCTGATGCGTTTTTCCGCCCGGCGCCGCACATAGATCCAGCACGCGCCAGTACGGCTTCCAGTCAAGCGCCGCAACCGGCAGCATGGCGGACGGCTCCTGCACATAATACATGCCAATGCGATGCGCGATGTCGTTTCCATGAAAATCCTCCGCCAGTGTGTAAGCGCCTGTTTCCCATGGAACCTGCGCCGCGCACGGCGCGTTTTGCATAACCTGCGCATTTTCCGTCTTACAGGCAGCAACGCGCAGCGCGCGTACACGCGGCTGCGTCATGCTCCGACAGAGCGCGTCAATATCCATTGTTGAAATTTCCTGCATGCGCTCCAGGAACGCCTGCGGCAGCGCTGTCATATTCTATCCGGCTCCTTTCTTGCTTTGTAAAGACATACAAGCGCCGCTTCGATTGCATGTTCGAAACGGCGCTTTGCATCACGCTTTGTATTGGTTCAGTCCTTTTGATACGACCGAATCAGCTTTTCAAATGCAGGCAGCGCCCGCTCAATTGTCTCGGTCTGTACACAATAGGCCACGCGCACATAACCCGGCACGCCAAAGTCATCACTGGGAACAAGCAGCAGATCAAACTGCTTTCCCCGCTCGTAAAGCTCATATGCATCGCCGCCCGGCGCCTTGACAAACAAATAGAATGCGCCGTCGGGCTTGACGCAGGTATAGCCGTAGCTGCACAGCGCATTGTAAAGCAAATCCCGGTTGCGCTTATAGATCGAAACATCGGACGTACTGCCTTCGCAGCGGGCGATGACCTTCTGCATCAGGCTCGGCGCGCAGACATAGCCAAGCGCACGGCCGGCGCCGCATACGGCGGCATAGACGCGCTGCCAATTGGCAATGCGCGGCGACACCATGATATACCCGATCCGTTCACCAGGCAGGGAAAGCGCTTTGGAATACGAATAGCAGACGATCGTATTGTCGTAATAATTCGGCAGATACGGAACCTGTACACCATCATAGACGATTTCGCGATAAGGCTCATCGCTGATCAGGAAAATCGGGCGGCCATACTGACGCTGTTTTTCCTCCAGCACAGCGCACATATCGCGGATGCTCTGTTCACTGTAGACAACACCGGAAGGATTGTTCGGCGAATTGATAATGACGCCCTTGGTATGTTCGTTGATCGCAGCGGCAAAAGCCTCCACATCAATCTGGAATGTATCTTCTTTCGTCGGCACAACGATCAGCTCTGCCCCCGCCGTGCGGACAAAGACCTTATACTCCGTAAAATACGGCGCAAACGTGATAAATTCGTCACCGGGCTCATACAGTGCGCACGCGCTGATCGTCACGGAAGCCGCCGCGCCGCAGGTCATATAGATGCACTCAGGCACAACCTGCGCGCCGAAGCGCTTTTGAATCGACTCAGCAATCACACGCCGCGTCTGATAGTCGCCCTGTGCAGACGTATAACCGTGAATCGCAGTGGAATCCGGCTCATTCATCAGTTCCACAATCGCCTCTTTTACGCACGCAGGCGCAGGCACATTGGGATTTCCGATGCTGAAGTCAAAGACATTCTGCGCACCAACTTCTTCCGCACGCTGTTTTGCATACTCAAAAATTTCGCGAATCACCGAGCGCTTGCTGCCCAGTTCATACATGCCAGACGATACCATAGTTTTCCGCCGGACCTCCTCACTATAGACCTTCAAATCATAAAAAACGGAATGCATTCATCATACTCCATTTTGCTGCGCGGCGCAACCACACTGCAATCAAAAGGAGTGCGCATGCGCACTGCGCATTGCACACCCCTTGTTTGTATCGTTATTCCCTGCAGGAAAACTCGTACACCGTCACATGTTCGTACGTTTCGCCCGCGCGCAGCACCGCATTGGGAAATGCAGGCTTGTTGGGACTATCCGGATAATACTGCGTCTCCAGGCAGAAACCGTCGCGATTGCCGTAGCGCGCGCCGTCCTTGCCAAAGGAATCGGCAAATGCGCCTGCCAGACCGTTTGCCGTATACAGCTGAACGCCGGGTTTGGTGGTGTAAACCTTCATCACGCGGCCGGATACCGGCTCTTCCACCTTCGCACAGAGCCGGTAGCCCGTCCCGTTGATGCAGAAGTTGTGATCGTATCCGTTGCCGATGACAAGCTGCGGATCGTCGGCATCAATGTCACGGCCGATGGGCTTGGGCTGGGTAAAATCAAACGGTGTGCCGTGCACATCCGCAAGTTCACCGGTCGGAATCCAGTTTTCATCCGTAGGCAGATAGGCATCGGCATAAATCGTCAGCAGATGATCCAGGCAGCTACCGGCATCGTGTCCGGCAAGATTGAAATAGCTGTGATTGGTCATATTGACATATGTGTCCTGATCGCTTTTGGCATAGTAGGAAAGCGAAAGACCGTTTTCGTCCGTAATGGCATATACCATCTTGACGGATACGTTGCCGGGGAAACCGTTTTCCCGATCCGGACTTTCCAGTGTCAGCGTCAGCTGTCTTTCATTGGTTTCTTCTTCCACGACATCCCAAACGTCAACGCCCCAGGATTTCGGGCCGCCGTGCAGGCTGATCACGGGCTTGCCGTCCTTGCCGTTGTTGCGCACCAGATCATAGCCCTTGCCGTTTAATTCAAAATGTGCGTCGCCGATCCGGTTGGCATACCGGCCAACCAGCGCACCGAAGCTGCAGCGGTTCCACGTGTATTCCTCCAGCGTACGGAAGCCCAGCATGACGTCCGCCAGACGTCCATTTTTATCCGGCACCATGAGTTTGACGATCGCACCGCCGACATTGAGAATGTCCGCGCTGATCACGCCGTTTGTCAGGTGGTACAGCCGCACGTCCTTGCGGTCCTTCCTGCACACAAATACGCCCCTTGAAGTCATTGTCCCGTTTCTCCTTTGCTTTTTATTTCAACCGCGCCCGCGCGGCTGTGCTTTCATCAGGATTGCTGTGTCTGCGTTTGTTGCTGCTGTGTCTGCTGCTGCGATGCGGCAATCGACTCCACCAGCACGCGGTAGTTCCAGCACATACCGATATGCGCATACTTGACCCGTCCAAGGGATGCGCCGGCGCTGACCTGACCCTGTTCCAACACGTCATAAAGAATCTGCGACGCCTCTGCATACATGCCGCTTAAACCCGATACGAGCGTGCTTTGCTGCGCACCCGGCACGTCGGCAAGCGCCTTGGCGCCCGCGTCAAGCTGTGCCTGAATCTCCTTTAAGGAAACCGTCGCCTCCTGCGCTGAGATCTCTCCGGCCTCGGTTTTGCGAATCATCGTAAGCAGCGACTGAATCAGCTGCGGCCAATTTGACAGCGCCGACGTAATCGTCTGCATATCTTCTTCCTGCGCCGTGACGGTAAAGGTCATCTGTCCAAAAGACAGCTCGTAAATCTGCGCCGAAGCAGACTGGGACGCCAATGTATTTTTGACCTGTTCGGCGTCATATTGGCTGTCAAACGCCGTTGCAATCACGCGATAGTAATCCGTTTGGAGTACATACCCTGCCGATCCTGCATCCCGCAGCGTTACGGCAAACTGATCTGCATTTTCCGCTTTTGAAAAAGCGCCCGCCTGCACCAGGTAGACGCTCCAAGCACCAATTGTAACATCCTGCTGCACGGCATCTTCCGCAAGCGGCAGCTGCTGCACATCCGCAGACGCCGGCATGTCCTCCTGCACCGTTTCCTCCTGCGCATCATTTTGCGCCTGCGGCGGAATCTGCGGCGATATCGTCGTCTGTCCCGTCTGCTCTTCCGTGGAAAGCAGCATCATCGGTGAAATAAACCGATCGGTCAAATAAATTCCAAGTGCGATGGCAAGAAGTACCAGCACTGTACTGACAGCCAAAACCAAAACCGTCTTTTTTCTTTTCCCTTTGTCTCTGCGCTGCGGTACATACTGTACCGGCTCCGCCGGCAGATCCGCATCATAGCGCGGCATGTCATCGTCCTGTGCATCCCAGTCCCATTGTCCAGAGGCCGGAACCCCCACCTGCCTGGGCGCAAGCGCTGCGCAGGACGGTTCCTGCCACGCAGCATCCTGCCAATCGCGATCCGGCGCATCAGCCGGCGTCATTTGATCCTGCCAGGCCGGCTGAGGCGATGCAAACAGATCCCGCTTCCAAAAAGCATCCTCTTCGGCGGAAAATGCCTTCGTGGAAAGAAACGCTTCCTCTTCCTGCGAAAATACGCTTCTTTTCGTATCGTCATGGGAAAATACATCCGGAAACAGCGTCTCGCGCTTTTCATCCGACCATCCAAAGGACGACAGCGGCTCCCGCTTTTGCTGCGGCGTCTGCGCCGCATGCGTTTCATCCTCAAACGATGGCGGACGGTAAAAACCTGTCTGCTGTGAAAAACTGCCGGAAGTATTTTGTTCAAACTGTCCCGAAGATCCCGTGCGGCGCAAATACGAGGACTCGTCCGCCGCATAACTGGGAATCCACTCCTTTTGCGTGTCCCTGGAATAGCCGTGATCCATCAGACGTTCGCGGCGCACGGCTTCCTGCATTTCTGCCTGCTGCGCAGCGGCTCTGTGCCGCGGCGCGTCATGCTTACTCAATCCTGCCCGCCTCCTTTTGTCTCATGCTCCACTATATTCCCATACACGCACAAACATACCCGCATATATGATTAAATTTCCCTTTTGTCCTGCATGAATTTTTCCGGTATGATTCCGGCCTGTGAAAAGATATCCATCGCAAATTCATCCGGATATCCTTCCTTATATACCACACGCGCAATCCCGGCATTGACAATCAGCTTTGCACAAATCGAACAGGGCTGGTGTGTACAGTACAGCGTTGCCCCCTGCACGCTGATCCCCAGCTTCGCCGCCTGAATCAGCGCATTTTGCTCCGCGTGAATCGCATAACACATTTCCTGCCGCGTCCCCGAAGCAATGCCGAGTTTGCGGCGCAGGCATTCGCCCCGCTCCACACAGGAGGGCACACCTGCCGGCGCGCCGTTGTATCCTGTGGTCAAAATCCTGCGATCCCTTACAATGACCGCTCCGATTTTCCGATTGCTTTGATAGCAGCTTGACCAGCTTCCAACCATCTGCGCCAGTTCAATAAAACGCGCATCCCACTTGTCAAACATACGGCGCCTCTCCCCTTTTTGAATATTACAAATGTATGACATCAGCATCCATTATACTCGATTCCATCTTTTTTCTCAATTCCCATTCAAAAAAATCATATTCTTTTAAAAACAGGCGAAAATTAAAGATTGAATGACTTATTTTAAAATAACGCATTTTTTTAGGGTGTTCAGCTTGTTGTTTTTTCCCTATCAATGGGGAATAATAAGCATTGTCAGTTAGCACTCGATCGATTCGAGTGCTAACAACACCTTGCGGATTCTCTGACGCACCGCCGCGTGCGGCGGCCGCAGCAGATTTCACCACCATTTTCATTCCAACATTTTAAGGAGGTCTTTGTATCATGACCATCAAACCACTCTTTGATCGCATCGTCATCAAGGAAATGGAAAGTGAAGAAACCACCAAAAGCGGCATTGTATTGCCCACCGCCGCGCAGGAGAAACCCCAGATGGCGGAAGTTATCGCAGTAGGCCCCGGCGGCAAAGTCGACGGCAAGGACGTTGAAATGCAACTGAAGGTTGGCGACAAAGTGATTATCTCCAAGTATGCCGGAACGTCCGTAAAAATGGACGGCGTGGATTACACCATCATCCGCCAGAACGACGTGCTGGCGATCGTTGAATAAATCAAAATCGGAGGAACATAAATTATGGCAAAACAGCTTCAATATGGCGACGAAGCGCGCCGCAGCCTGGAAAAAGGCATCAATACGCTTGCTGATACCGTAAAAATCACGCTCGGTCCCAAGGGCCGCAACGTTATGCTGGACAAAAAGTTCGGTTCTCCGCTGATCACCAATGACGGCGTCACCATCGCCAGGGAAATCGAGCTGGAGAATCCTTTTGAAAATATGGGTGCGCAGCTTGTCAAGGAAGTCGCCACCAAGACCAACGACGTCGTTGGCGACGGCACCA
>JAHZHV010000204.1 GCA_019420085.1 Christensenella sp. | reverse complement strand
GCCACGCTGTTCTCTCTAAACCTTATAAACCTGTCTTATGCGCTGCTACCGTGGGGGCGCTCTTTTTTCAGACACCATGCCAGAAACGGCGTAAAGACACAGTAAGACGCCGTCAAAAAAGCGCTCTTGCCCGGCGTCGTATCCGTCAGCCCATAGGTCTGCATAAGCGTCCCGCCCCAAAGTGCGATGCCGGTGATGATCCCCCCGAGCGTCTGTGCGCGCGTGACGGTTGAAAGCGACCGGGCGCACAGTGCAAACAGCATCACCGCCGCAATCGTCGTACGCAGCGCAATGATGCGCATGACAGGCATGTTATTGAGCGTGTCCTTAATTACGACAAAAGAAGCGCCCCATACAAGCGCCGCCGTCACAAGCGCAAGCTTGGATAACGTTGTCACGGTCCTGCGTTTCATATCACCCTGTTCCCCCGCTGTATCCCGTTTTTTCATATCCATTCTGTCATTGTTTCGCTTCCTATCATAACACATGCCCCTTCATTTGGGAACGGCGTTGACTTTTTGAAAAAATTTTTCAAAAAAAGCTTTACAAACCATTTGGGACATGCTATAGTTTTAACAGTAACAGGAATCATTACTGTTACGAAGGAGGAAATCATGGAAAAAGCCAGACGCTTCAGCAGGAAGCGCGCCGCGATTATCGAGGCGCTCCGCGCGTCTGACGCCCATCCCTCGGCGGAAATGCTCTATCGCAGCCTGAAAGAGCAATTCCCCGACCTGTCTTTGGGTACGGTGTACCGCAATCTTTCCCAGCTCAGGCAGGACGGCGACATTGTAAGCGTCGCCACCGTCGCAGGGCAGGAGCGTTACGACGCCAACACCGAGGCGCATACGCACTTCATCTGCAACCACTGTCACAGCGTGATTGATCTGTGGGACGTACAATGTCCGCAAAACTGCGCCGCCGAGGCTGCACGACGGCACGAACTGACCATTCAGTCGCAGGAACTGATCCTGCGCGGCGTCTGCACCGCCTGCAGTACTTCACGCAAGTCCTAAGCTGCATCCGAATGATTCGGAAATTCAAATGAAACAAAATTTGGGAGGTACCATCATGAAAAAGTTTGTCTGCTCCGTCTGCGGTTATGTGCACGAAGGCGATTCCGCCCCTGAGTTCTGCCCCATCTGCAAGGCTCCCGCTTCTGCGTTCAAAGAGATGACCGACGAGCGCATTTATGTGACCGAGCATGAAGTGGGCGTTGGCGCCAAGGACAAGATCGATGCGCGCGTCTACGAGGGTCTTGTCGCCAACTTCAACGGCGAGTGCTCCGAGGTCGGTATGTACCTTGCAATGAGCCGCGTTGCCGAGCGCGAGGGTTATCCGGAGATCGCCGAGGCTTACAAGCGCTATGCTTTTGAAGAAGCGGAGCATGCTGCCAAGTTTGCCGAGCTGCTGGGCGAGGTTGTCACGACCTCCACGAAGAAGAACCTTGAAATGCGCATTGAGGCCGAGTGCGGCGCCTGCGCCGGTAAGATGGAGATCGCCAAGCTTGCCAAGGAACTGGGCTATGACGCCATCCACGACACCGTCCACGAGATGGCCAAGGACGAAGCCCGTCACGGCCGCGGCTTCGAAGGTCTTGCCAAGCGTTACTTTGGCTGATAAAAACGGCGCAAACAGTTTTTAAAGGCAAAAGAGGAAGCGAAAAAAATCGCTTCCTCTTTTTTTCATGCATCTTTTTCCAGGTCCAGTACGCTCGTTTTTTTAACAGCTATCTTTCTGCCTTTATTTTGCAAGCGCACGAATCTGCGCCAGGACGGGCGCGTCCGCCGGGCAGAAATCAAACATCGCAATCTCATCCGGCGTAATCCAGCGCAGCTGGGCATGTTCCAGTTTCCGGGGCGTACCGGATTCAATCTGCGCGTGAAACAGCGTCAAATGTACCGTCATATCCGGATATTCGTGCGTCACCTGCATGAAAACATCCCCGACGCGCACCGTAACGCCCAGTTCTTCGCGGCATTCGCGCACAAGGGCCTGCTGTTTGGTCTCGCCCGGCTCCACTTTCCCGCCGACGAATTCCCATAACAGCCCGCGCATCTTGTGCGCCGGCCGCTGGCAGATCAAAAAACGGTCTTTATCCCAAATCAGCGCTGCAACCACTTGCGTCATGTTCCTGCACCATCCATTTATTTTTCTTCACACATCGCGCGATCCGATACGCATGTTATCAGTATGCCACCTGCATGGATTTTGTGTCAACCCATGCATGCAGGCTTCCTTCACGGCGCATGCTAACCGTAAACAATCATTTCATAATCAGGAGGATTTCATTTGCCATGAAAATGAAGGGCTTTGCCATGCTGGGAATCGGCAAAACGGGCTGGATTGAAAAGGACGTGCCCGTCTGCGGACCGCTGGATGCGCTGGTGCGTCCGCTTGCCGTATCGCCCTGTACGAGCGACATTCATACCGTCTGGGAAGGCGCGATCGGGCCGCGTACGGATATGATTTTGGGACATGAAGCCGTCGGTGAGATCGTCGAAACGGGTGCGCTGGTGCGCACGCTCAAGGTGGGTGACCGCGTTCTTGTACCGGCCATCACGCCGGATTGGGGCAGCGAACAGGCGCAGGCGGGATATGCGATGCACGCCGGCGGCATGCTTGCCGGGTGGAAATTCTCCAACTTTAAGGACGGCGTCTTTTCTGCGTACTTCCACGTCAACGAAGCCGACGCAAACCTTGCGCCTCTGCCGCCGCAGCTTGACCTTGCCGCATGTGTCATGCTCTCGGATATGGTGCCGACGGGACTGCACGGCGTAGAGCTTGCCGGCGTACAATTCGGCGACAGTGTCTGCGTCATCGGCATCGGTCCTGTGGGTCTGATGAGCGTGGCGGGCGCCGCGCTGCGCGGCGCGGGGCGTCTTTTTGCCGTGGGCAGCCGTCCCAACTGTGTGGAAGCCGCCAGGGCATATGGCGCAACGGACATCATCGATTATAAACAGGGCGGCATCGCCGCACAGATTCTGGACATGACCGACGGCCGCGGCGTCGATCGCGTCATCATTGCCGGCGGCAATGCGGACACCTTTATCCAGGCTGTGGAAATGGTGCGTCCGGGCGGCTGCATCGGCAACGTCAACTATCTGGGAGAAGGAGACACGATCCCCATTCCGCGCGCAGCCTGGGGCTGCGGCATGGGTCACAAGACCATCCGCGGCGGCCTGATGCCGGGCGGACGGCTGCGCATGGAGAAACTGGCCGCGCTGCTGGTACACGGGCGTCTGGACCCATCCCGGCTCATCACGCACCGCTTCCGGGGCTTTGACAAGATTCCGGACGCACTGATGCTGATGAAGGAAAAGCCGCGCGATCTGATTAAACCCGTCGTACTGCTGTAAGGGAAAAAATACCGTTAAAAAGAAGACCGGATGCATGCATCCGGTCTTTTTTTTCGTCATCTTTCAAGCCATTGGCGTCGAAAATCCATCATTTCCGGCCGCATCGCCGCAGTATCGATCCGGTACCGGCGTTTTTCCCCCGCCTACGACTCAAAGCTTTGAAGCACAGCCTCCCGGATTTTATCGCGCAGTCCGGCATAGCTTTCCAGTTCCTCGTCGGTGAGCGTGCGCAGCGCCGCCTCCTCATAGTCGTCCTGGGCACGCAAAAGGTCCCGGACGACCGCCTGTGCAGGCGCCGCAAGCAGGATGCGTTCCCGTTTCCCGCCCTTTGCCCCGGCGCTTTCGCGTATGAGAATCAACCCCCGATTTTCCAGCTTTTGCAGCGCAAGATTGACCGCACGGCGCGACATGTTCGTAAAATCCGCCATCTGTTTGCGGGTGCCCGCATGCTCTGCCGCATGCAGATACAAAAGCAGCGTTCCCTCCTGCATGGTCAAATCATTCTTGACCGCAGCAATTTCCAGATACCGCTGCAGCAATTTGCGTTCACGCAGCTGCTCCATAAACGGCCCGTTTCCCGCAACGGTATCAGCCTGCACATTTTCGCGTTCCTGTCCCAGGCGCTGCGACCCGGGAAAAATTGCAGGCGGCACCGCCCCATCACCTGCCGCATCGATGAGAAACTTGTAGACCTTGAGCCTGCTTTCCTCATATTCCTGTTCATCCAGCAGGTATTTATAGAACTGATGATAGCAGGCAAATGCCGCGCGCTTGACGGCAATCGTGCGCGACACACCGTGCGTACTCTGGCTGACCAGCGACCCCTTTGTCTTGACGTAGTAATAAATCGGCACCTGCAATGCGTAAAACGATGAGGCATGGCGGATGTACTCC
>JAHZHV010000203.1:3657-4922 GCA_019420085.1 Christensenella sp. | reverse complement strand
CGCTGACCGGACGGCAGAATCTCTGCCTCGTCGTCACCGACGGCACGGCGGTTCTGGGTCTTCGCGATATCGGTCCCGAGGCGGGCATGCCCGTCATGGAGGGCAAATGCGTGCTGTTTAAGGCTTTCGGCGGCGTGGATGCGTTCCCGCTGTGCGTCAAAAGCCGCGATGTGGACGAATTTGTCAACACCGTCTATCAGATTTCCGGTTCCTTCGGCGGAATCAATCTGGAGGATATCGCCGCGCCGCGCTGCTTTGAGATTGAGGAAAAGCTCAAGGCAAAGTGCGATATCCCCGTGTTCCACGACGATCAGCACGGCACGGCGGTCATCGTGCTTGCGGGGCTGACCAACGCGCTGAAAATCGTCGGCAAGAAAAAGGAGGACGTCAAGGTCGTCATGTCCGGCGCAGGCGCGGCGGGCGTTGCGATTGCCAAGCTGCTGTTGAAGGTCGGCTATGCCGACATCACGCTGACGGACAAGTTCGGCGTCGTCTATTCGGGACGTCCCGAGGGGATGAACCCGACGCTGGAAAAGATGGCGCGCCTGACCAATAAGGCCGGTGCAACAGGCACCCTGGGCGATGTGATCGACGGCGCGGATATCTTCATCGGCGTCTCTGCGCCGGGCGTGCTCAAGGCGGACATGGTGCGGCGGATGAACCGCGACGCGATTATCTTTGCCTGCGCCAACCCCACGCCGGAAATCTTCCCCGAGGAGGCGTATGAGGCGGGTGCGAAGATTGTCTCGACGGGGCGCAGCGACTATCCCAACCAGATCAATAACGTCCTGGTGTTCCCGGGCATCTTCCGCGGCGCGTTCGACGTGCGCGCCAGCGACATCAACGATGAGATGAAGATCGCCGCGGCACAGGCGCTTGCCGCGCTTGTGCCGGAACAGGAGCTTGCACAGGGTACGATCATTCCGCTTGCCTTCGACGAGCGCGTCGGTCCGGCTGTCGCGGCGGCGGTTGCCGAGGCGGCAAGGAAAAGCGGCGTGGCGCGTGTGTGAGGGAAAAAGCCGCCGTGTAAAAGCGCGGCGTATGCGCGAGAAAAAAGCCGCCGCATAAAAGTGGGGTGCATGTGCGCAAAAAAAAGCCGTTGCATAAAAAGCGCGGCGTACGTGTGAAGGAAAAAGCCGCCGCAAAAAAGCGCGGCGCGTGTGTGAAGAAAAAAGGATGCTGCATCAAGGCGCCCGCGCCGCGGGCGGGTCTTTTGCGTCAAAAACAAAGAAGCTGCTTTCTGTTTTGGAAAGCAGCTTCTTTTC
>JAHZHV010000203.1:0-3647 GCA_019420085.1 Christensenella sp. | reverse complement strand
AGAGGTTCAATGTGCAAATGAATGCGGTCTTTTTCAGCCGAGCTGATGCCGCGTCATGAAGTTCTCTACGGCGCTTACCCAGTCGTGATCCGGGTCGTTGGAGCGATAGAAGCCCTTGTGTTCGCCGGCCATTGCCCACAGGAAATAGGTATTATAGCCCGGCGCACCGACGGTGGTATGATAGCCGCACGGGAATTCGACAAGTTCGTTGTTCTTGACGCGGTAGGCCTCGTCAAATTCGCCGTCCTTGTAGGTGCACTGCACGGCAAAGCCCTGCTGCGGCTGGAAGAGGAAGTAGTACAGTTCCTCCAGAACGCCTTCATCGGGCATGTTGTCCACATCGTGCTTATGCGGCGGGAAGCCTGCCCAGTTGCCGGGGTCGCACCAGGCCTCGCCGATGCAAAGATGACGCGCGTTGTTTCCCTCGCCGACGATAAAATGCGTCTCGCGCCGCCAGGTCGGCTTGCCCAGCATGACGGCCTTGACCTTGTCCTGCGTAATCAGCTCGGAGGCAACCGGCTCGTCGCAGGGCGTCTGGCAGACGGCGATTTTGACTTTCCACGGCGTGAAAATCCGGATCGTGGCGTTTGGCCCGTAGTAGACGGCTTCAGCCTTGCCGTTAAAGACGGTGTTGCGCTTGCCCACATTGCGGTAGGTTCCCTGATCGCTGGTGAAATCCGCGCGGCCGCCAAGCAGGATAAACGCCGTTTCGCGGTCGTTCGTTTCAAACGTCAGCTCGCCGTTTTTGCCCAGTTCAATGATGCCAAATTCCAGCTGCTGCAAGCTGCACTCGCCGATGGAACAAAGCTTGGTGTAGCCCTCTTTGGGCGTATAGGTCTTTTTGAAGTTCATGCAAAGACTCCTTTCCCTGTGATGCAATGATGAAAAAAACATGTATGATCCGCTGCAAGCGGTTTATCCGATCCTGAAAAACAACGCTACTGTAAGCATACTACTTGCATGCGCGTTTGACAAGTGCGTCGAGCAACGCAATTGCGTCTGTGTGGATAAATACGTCGCAGACGCGCGCAATCGGCGCGTCGGCGTCGGTGTTGACGGCAATGATTTTTTCACAGTTGCGCATCCCGGCAATATGCTGCACGGCGCCGGATACGCCGAAGCCGACATACAGCTTCGCGGCAAGCCCGACGCCGGTCTGGCCGATCTGGCATGCGTAGGGGGCAAGGCCTGCATTGACGGCCGCGCGCGTAGCGCCAAGCGCCGCGCCGGTGGCATGACACAGCGCATCCAGCAGGCGGAATCCGTCATGCCCCAATCCCAGCCCGCCGCAAAGGACGGCTTTTGCCGTGCCAATCGGCGCGGCGGCGATGGATTCTTCCCAAAGCAGCGCCGCATCGTCTTTTATCCTGGCCGTATGCGTCACGACCGGCACTTCCTCCGCCGCGGCGGCAGGGATGCGCTGCGGTGCAAAGGCAAACGGATGTACCGTCGCCATCTGCGGCCGGCGCGCGGGGCAGACGATGTCCGCGATCAGATTTCCGCCGAAGGCAGGACGCGTCTGCACAAGCAGCCCGTCACGAAAGCAAAGATTCGTGCAGTCGGCCGTCAGCCCCGTGCCAAGATGCGCGGCGATCTGCGCGGCCAAAATGCGCGTTTCGTCCGTTGCGCTGAACAGCACGACCTCCGGCGCAAGCGCTTGCAGGCGTGCCGCCACGGCCTGCGCCGTGCCGCCGCAAAAGGGCAGTTTCGTCTCCAGCCTGACAAATTCAATGCGCTGTACGCCGCAGGCGGCAATACGTCTGCAATCATCCCTGCAAAGCGCATGTCCGACGGCAAGAAATACCGGCGTGCAGCCTGCATCCCGGGCAAGCGCACAGGCGTGCGCCGCAAGGGCCAGGACGTCCGCTGCGGCGGGGTGATCGACGTGTCCGGCGATGATCCATTCAGCCATGGGCGGTTTCCTCCAGTGCCTGCAGAATTTCGGACAGGGCGGCGTCCTGCTGCGCAATGCGCCTGGTGCTGCGCTGCGGCGGCGCGCACACGCGCGTACGCACGACGCGTGTGGGCGAAGGCTGCAGGGTCTCGGCGTCGGGGCCAAGCTGTGCAAGCGTCATCGTCTGAACCTGCGCTTTTGCGGCAAGACGCAGGCCGCGCAGGGATGGGGGCGTCAGTGCGGGCGCGCCTTCGCTGACGCTGACGACGCAGGGAAGCGGCGCAACGATGCAGCGCCTGCCGCTTTGATTCTGGCACAGGACGCGCAGTGCGCCGTCCTGTAATTCCAGTGAAACGGCGTCGGGGATAAAGGTTCGATTCAGCAGCGCGGCGATTTGCGGAGCGACCTGTCCGGTTTCGCCGTCGACGGCGCGCCGTCCGCACAGGACAAGGGGAAAATCGCCCAGCACCCGCATGGCAAGCGTCAAAATCTGCGCCGTGCGATGCGTATCGCTGCCGGCAAAGGCGGGGTCCAGAAGATGAACCAGCGCATGCGGCGCATAGGCGGCCGCCGTCAAAAGCAGAGACGCCGCCTTCTGCGGTCCCATCGTCAGGACGCTGATTTGCGCCTGCGGGATGCCAAGCGCCATCTTCAGCGCGCGTTCATCCGCCGGGTTTATCAGCACGTCGCCCGTGCGCAGCAGATTGCCCGTCTGCGGATCGACGCCCGCCGTGCCGCTGGAGGGCACCTGCTTGCACAGGACTGCAACGCGCGTCATTTTGCCGCCAGCGCGTGGTATACGGGCGCCAGCGCATCGTGAATCGCCTTGTAGGTCTTGAAGCCCTCCTGATACAGGGTGTGGCTGCGTTCGTCCGGATGCACGACGCTTTCCACTCTGACGCAGCGTGCGACGCAGTCCTCATAGCTGTCGAACAGCTTTGCGGCGATGCCGGCCAGCATGGCCGAGCCGAGCGAGGAGTCGTCGCGCTGCATTTTCTTTAATTCGATGCCGAGCATGTCGCTGACAATCTGCCGCCACAGCGGACTTTTTGCGCCGCCGCCGATGATTGCCGCGCTTTGCATGTCGATCCCGAGGGACTGCAGAACCTGGAAGCATTCCAAAAGGGAATAGGCCACGCCCTCCAGAACGGCGCGGTTAAAATGCGCCTTTGTGTGGAAGGACGACACGCCCGTAAAGCTGCCGCGCAGGTCGTTGTCCAGATACGGCGTGATTTCACCCTGCAGATACGGATGGAAAAACAGATTGTCGCTTCCGGCGGGCACCGTCTGCGCCGCGTCGTCCATCTGGCGGTAGGCGTCAAGGCCGAGCGCGGATTCCTGCGCGGTCTCATAGGCGCCGAACGTATCGCGGTACCAGCGGAAGGAGGCGGCGCATTGCTTTGTCGCCGTGCCGGGGTACCACAGCCCGGGCACCAGATGCCGGTAGGTCACAAGCAGCGGATGCACGTATTCCCGGTCGGTGATCGGGCAGATGCGTCCCGCCGTGGCAAGCTTTACGGTAGACTGTCCCACGGCGATGCTGCCGGAGGCAAAGACCTCCATGACGGTATCGGTCGCGCCGGCCAGCAGGCGCGTGTCGGGGGAAAGACCCGTCTGCGCGCAGATGTCTTTGTAAAGCGGGGACAGAATCTCATGCGGCGGCACGATGCGCGGCAGCACTTCCGGATCAAGCCCCGCAAGCGCGCAAAGCTGCGGCGACCAGGTGTTGGTGCGCGCGTCAAGCAGCATGAAG
>JAHZHV010000202.1 GCA_019420085.1 Christensenella sp. | reverse complement strand
AATCCGGCTGCATCATCGCTGTCAGCGATGGAAAGACATTGCAAATGACAACGCAGCAATAAGTTTTACCCTAAACCGGACAACACAAAAGGCGTGTGATATATCACACGCCTTTTGTGTTGATTGACATAAGCCATTATTCTAAATCATTGGATTTCTTCCTGCAATGATCCCATGTCATTTTCATCACAACACCGGACAAACCAACCAGTGCAATCAAGTTCGGAAGCGCCATCAATCCATTGAGCGTATCCGCTATATCCCAAGCCAAGCCCAGATCAATTGTTGCGCCAACCACGCAAACGCATACGAATAGGATCTGATAAATCAGGATGCTCTTATGTCCCAGCACATATTCACAGCACCGCATGCCATACAATGCCCAACTCAAAACTGTAGACAACGCAAACAGCGAAATACCAATGGCAATAATCAGGCTGCCGACCTTATTGCCCATCACCATTGCAAATGCACCAACCATCAAATCGTTGCCGCCCTGTACACCATAAGGAAACTGTACACCACTGATCAACAGTGTAATACCGGTCAAAGAACAGATCACGATCGTATCCATAAATACTTCAAAGATACCATACAATCCCTGCTTAACCGGGTCCTTCTCACTGGAGGCCGCATGCGCAATGGGCGCAGAACCAAGTCCTGCCTCATTTGAGAACACACCACGTTTTACACCCCATGTAATGCAGCTTTTAATCGTCACACCCACACCTGCGCCTACAATGGCATCCGGGGTAAATGCACCCCGAAAAATCATCGAGAATACCTGTCCAATATGCTGAATATTAAATCCAATCACCAGCAGACAGGACAGAATATAAACCATGCTCATAAAAGGTACAAGACGTTCTGTCACGCGTCCCAAGCGCTTAATTCCGCCAATGATCGTCACACCGACAATCGCAGCCACAACAAAGCCGATTACCAGATTAACCGTATCAAAGTTTACATTTTCTGCATTGGGATGAAACGCCACAATCGCTGCGCGAATGGAGTCGGTAATATTGCCTACCTGTACGGCATTTCCGATGCCAAAGGCAGCCAGTGCCGCAAAGATACAGAAGATGACACCGAGCCAATTCCATTTGCGTCCAAGACCATTTTTAATATAATACATCGGACCGCCTACCCAGTCACCCTTTTGGTTGCGCTCACGATATTTAACAGCCAGAAGTGCTTCAGCATATTTGGTACACATGCCAAACAGCGCCGTAACCCACAACCAGAAAATTGCACCGGGGCCACCAAGCGTTACGGCCGCAATAATACCGGAAATATTACCGGTGCCAACCGTTGCAGCAAGTGCCGTGGATACCGCCTGAAACGGTGTAATCTCACCATGTCCTGCCTGCTGTTTTTGAAACATCTTGCCGACAGTATTCTTCATCGCGTATCCGAACTTACGGAACTGGAATCCGCCTGTCAAAATCGTCAGCAACACACCTGTGCCAACCAGCAAAACCAGCATCGGAATGCCCCACACAACACTGTTGACAGCCGAATTAATGCTGCGTACAAACTCAAGTATTCCCTGCATAAAACCTCCTCCTGTCTTGGATGCTTTCCCATTTCAGCGCACAAATACACAGCCAGTCCCCATTTCGCTGATGCACCAGACAGGCAGCAAAGCACGCCTGTCAGCCGGCGCCAAATACCCTCAAGCATCTTTCCGTACAACATGACAACGGTGTAATCATAATATAAATATCCGTTGAATTCAAGCAAATTTTGTGCGCGTGTACATCGCCAGGCTGCTTTACAAAAAGCGATCGGGGCAATACTGCTCCGATCGCTTGATGGCTTTAAAATTCCTGTTCTGTAATAAGCCGCGGCGCAAACCCTATCGCATCACAAGACGTCAGCGTATAATACACGCCGTTACGCCATCCTTGAAATGCGTAACGAGTCGCAGGCCCATGCAAATGGCCGTATACAACCTGTTTCACGCCATAACGTTCAAACAGCTGCGTAAAAACAGAATCTTCCTGTTTCTCGTTAAAGGGCGGATAATGCATCATCCCGATAATCGGCAAACCTGTTTTGCACGCCTGCTGCAGCGACATTTCAAGCCTGATTGCTTCCCGCAGATAAACTTTCCGATCCTCCGGTGCATCGCCAGAGCCGCCAGGGCAAGTCCACCCACGGGAACCGGCGAAAACCATCCCTTCTACACTGGCACAGTCATTTTGCAGTGCAAATGTCTGTTCGGATAACAACCTGCGGACTTTACCAATCGATCCCCACCAAAAATCATGATTGCCTTTGAGCAGAATCTTGTGTCCCGGAAGTGCATCAACCCAGGCAAGATCACAAGCTGCTTCCTCCAGCGTCATAGCCCAGCTGATGTCCCCCGCAATCAACACCACATCCTGCGGCGTTACCCGATCCCGCCATGCCTGTGCAATTTTATCGGCATGTGCCTGCCACTGCGCGCCAAACACATCCATTGCCTTATCCGGTACCGCTCCAGACAGATGCAAATCACTAATGGCAAAAACACGCATCGTCATTCATCCCACGTATCGGATGCGTCGTAGTCATCATCAGGATCGTCAGGATCGTCTTCATCGTAATCCAAATCGTCCTCAATCTGCGCAAGCTCAGTTTCTGGAATTTCTTCATCCGGAATTTCAATTTCCAGTTCTTCCATTCCCGTCTCAGCGCGCATATCATTCATTTCATCGTCCCGGGTCTCTTCCACTGCATTTTCCCTTTCCCGACGCCTTCTGGCATTGAGGCAGGCCTGGCAAAAATCCTCGCCCGGAAGCGCAGGATTGGTTCCACATTCAATACAGATGTTTTCCAAATCATCCGGTTCACTTCTGTTGAACGCTTTTCGGCAAACGGGGCACAATTCCGCTCCATCGAGAATATAGTTCAATTCGCATCTTGGACATTTTCTCGGTTTCATGATGGCACAATCCCTTTTTATGATGTAAATTCTCTTTGCCATGCGGCAGGTATTTCCATGGCAATTTCATGACAAAAAACCTTTGCATGTCTTCCCTAATGCTTTATGCTGAATCCATGCAAAGCGTTCCATGTGGTTCTGTCGCAATCAGCACTTATTATCTATATCATGCCCATCACAAAAAATCAAGGAAAGTTTTCTATGAACGCACAAAAACACAGCATCTATTTTCGACCCCTTCGTTTCACACTGGTTCTTTTTATCGCTGCAGCTTTGATTCTGATGCCAGGTGTAAGTCTTGCAGCTGAAAACATCACACCGGAAGCAGTACTGCTGCAAAGGATCAATCAAGAACGTGCGCAGGCGGGACTGCCTGCCTACCGGCTCAATGCAGCACTTTGTCAGGCAGCTTCCATCAAATGTATGGATATGGTACGCGAAGAATACTTTGCTCACGAATCGCCTACACTGGGCAATATATCCGATCAGCTTCGAAGCATGGGGCTATCCGTATACTGCGCAGAAAACATTGCACAATACAGCTCCCTTGACAAAGCACATGCTGCTTTGATGAGTTCACATGGCCATCGCCGGAATATTCTGGCCAAAAATTTCAACAACGTTGGCATTGCAGTGTTTCAAGATGCCTATGGTTTTGTAACTGTCGTTGAAGTATTCGCCAAACTATAAAGGAACGCGTTTTGCAGGTATATGTGCTGATCTGCTTCGAAAAAAGATCCGCAAAGTCAATTTAATGACTGGCGGATCTTTTTTTACGTACATGCTGTCTTTCACTTCTGCGATGAATCATGATTCCACATATGTCCCAAAATATCCTTCAGCACAAGCATGGCATCAAGTTCGCTATAACCATAATCCTGCCTTAAGCGTACAAGCAATGTCTGCAAAGAACGCTCATATTCTTGTATGCATACCTGCTGTGGATACGTACCAAGAACGGGATACTGCTGTGCCCAAACCGCGGTCCAGTCAATCTGCTGCTGTTTTTCTTCACTGATACCCGCAATGGCCTGCTGTAACTGCTGCAACTGCGTGTCAAATCCTGTCAATTCATCCAGCGATAAACGATACAAAGCAGCCAAACGCTTCCCCTGTGCAAGATCCGGCGTCGTTTCATCCGTTTCCCATTTGGAAATGGTCTAACGGCTCACGCCCAGTATTTGCGCAACGTCCTGCTGTGACATTCCGCAATTTTTACGTGCCTGAAACAGGCTGTTCCCCAAAGGCATCGATAAATACTCCCCCCCTGCTTTTTTGACGCTTTCATTATATCAGTTGCACCCGACGTATTCCACCGCGTTCCTTGTACACTTTTGCACGTACTGCGTGCATACAAAGAAAACAGGCGCAGCAGACAGATGTCTCCCACGCCTGTTTTTTACATATTACAGGAATCAGCCAGCTGCTGCGCCTGCTCGTCTGATTAAAGGCATTCGTTCTCCGTTTCCTTCGTCAAACAGATTTTTTGCATCAGATCAATTACCCTTTGTCCTCCCAGTTTTTTCTGGGAAGACGTCACGAAAATATCACGCAGCATATCCAACTTTAAATCAAACGCAACATCCATCAGCAGCCGCTGCTGCTGCGCACGCGAAACCTTGTCCGCCTTTGTAGCAAGCACATGAAACGGTATGCCAAAGGCACGCAGCCATTCAACCATCATTTTGTCATCGCCGCTTGGACGATGCCGGATATCCACAAGGACAAATACCGCTTTTAGGTTCGGACTTTCCTTTAAATATCCCTCGATCATATCGCCCCATCTGCGCTGCTCACTCTTGGGAGCCTTCGCAAATCCATACCCTGGCAAATCGACCAGATAATACGCGCGATCAATCAGGAAGTAGTTGATCAGGCGCGTCTTTCCCGGCGAAGCACTGATGCGCGCCAGCTTCGAGTTTCCGGTCAACATATTGATCAGCGAACTTTTCCCGACATTGGAACGCCCCACCACCGCTATTTCCGGCAGTTCGGGAACCATGCCATGACGGTATCGTGCAAAACTGCTGACAAAGGTAGCCTGTCGAATGATACTCATGCTTGCTTTTCCTCATCAAGTTCCTGTACACTGCGGGGACGAAGCGGCGCAGACAAAGCTGTTTCAAGCACCTTCTCGATGCTGTTGGCAGGCACATAGTGAATATGTTCCCGAACATTGTCCGGCACATCCACAAGATCGCGACGGTTGTCCGAAGGAATGATAACCGTCGATATGCCTTCGCGATATGCCGCCAGCGATTTTTCCTTCAGTCCACCGATTGGCAGC
This sequence comes from Christensenella sp., assembly GCA_019420085.1. Lineage (GTDB taxonomy): Bacteria > Bacillota > Clostridia > Christensenellales > Maliibacteriaceae > RGIG9107. The sequence continues at coordinate 5,791 of JAHZHV010000202.1, read as the reverse complement.
ACGCGGCCGCGCAGCGTAATCTCACCCGTCATCGCCACATCACTTCGAACCGCAATGCCGGTAAGCGCGGAAACGATCGCAGTTGTCATGGTCACACCCGCCGAAGGGCCATCTTTTGGAATGGCGCCTTCCGGTACATGGATATGCATATCCAGTTTTTTGTAGAAGTCCGGATCAACGCCCCACTGCTGTGCATGTGCACGCACCAGCGTTACAGCTGCATGTGCCGACTCCTTCATGACATCACCCAGCTGTCCTGTCAGCTCCAGTTTTCCGCTTCCCGGAACAACCGCGACTTCCACCATAAGCGTCTCGCCGCCAAGCGCCGTCCACGCAAGACCAGTGGCGATACCGCTTTGCCCTGCGGTATCCGGCGGCGTACGATGGTACATTGCGGGTCCAAGCATCTTCTGTGCTTGGTACATTGCGGGTCCAAGCATCTTCTGTGCCGTACGCGGCGTCAATGTAATTTTCTTTTTGCCATACTGCGCCACTTCACGCGCAGCTTTCCTGCATGCGGCTGCAATTGTGCGCTCCAGCGTACGCACGCCTGCCTCTCGCGTATAGGACTCAATCAGCGTATCGTACCCATCATCCGTAATGGTGAAGTTACTCTTCTTCAAACCATGCGCTGCAAGCTGCTTGGGATACAAATACCGCTTGGCAATTGCACGTTTTTCATCGGGCGTATAACCTGCAATGCGAATAACCTCCATGCGGTCAAGCAACGGCTGCGGAATGGTATCCGTGGTATTTGCCGTGGCAATAAACATCACACGCGACAAGTCAAACGCCATTTCCATGTAGTGATCACGAAAATCCGAATTTTGTTCCGGATCAAGCACTTCCAGCAATGCACTGGAGGGATCACCGCGAAAATCGGAAGCCATTTTATCAATTTCATCCAGCAGGAAAACCGGATTGCAGGTACCTGCCTGCTTAATGGATGAAATGATGTTCCCTGGGATCGCGCCGATATACGTACGCCGATGTCCACGAATCTCCGCTTCATCACGCACGCCGCCCAGCGACATTCGCACAAATTTGCGATCCAATGCGCGTGCAATCGACTTTGCAATCGACGTTTTGCCAACACCCGGAGGGCCTACAAAGCACAGAATGGGACCCTTCATTGCACCGGTTAAATTGCATACGGCCAAATATTCCAGCACGCGCTCTTTGACCTTCTCAAGGCCGTAATGATCCTCTTCCAAAATCTGCTGCGCACGCGTCAGATCCTGATTATCCTGTGTTTCCACACCCCACGGAAGATCCAGAATCCATTCCACATAAGACCGAATCACCGACGTCTCCGGCGTTCCCGCCGTCATCTTCTTCATACGGGACAGTTCTTTTTCGGCTTTTTGCCGTGCTTCGTCGCTGACAGGCGTCTTATCAAGGCGCGCCTGCAGTTCTTCGACTTCTCCCCCGATATCCTTATCTCCAAGCTCGCTTTGAATCGCGCGCAGCTGTTCGTTGAGGTAATACTCACGCTGTACCTTATCGATCTGCTGTTTAACCTTCTGATTGATCTGCTGTTCAATCTTCACAACTTCAATCAGATGGTTCAGAATCTCTATGAGCTTTTCCAATCTGACTTTAGGATCAAACAGTTCCAGAATCTCCTGCTTCTCCGTGTAACTGCTCAGCACATTCGTCGCAATTAAGTCAGCAAGACTGCCGGGGTCTTTTACATCGCTAATGACACCCAACGTTTCCGAGGAGATCTTTCCGTTAATCTTTGCGTACTCCTTCAACAGCGTCACAGCGCTTCTTGCATACGCTTCCGTCTCAGCGGTTGTTTCGTAAACTGTCGCATCTTTTTCTACAAGCGCCTCCAGATATGGCTCCTGTTTTGTCAACTCGACAATACGTACCCGATACAGACCTTCCATCATCAGACGGATATTCATTCCCGGCAGCTTAATGATCTGTTTGATACGTCCAACCGTACCGACACTGTAAATATCATCCTGACCAGGATCTTTGATCTTGACGTCTTTTTGCGCAGCGACACAGATCAACTGATTGCCAACCATGGCTTCCTCCAGCGCTGCAACAGACTTTTCACGTCCCACGTCAAAATGTATCATCATATCCGGAAAAACCGTTAGCCCGCGCAGTGCCACCAACGGCAATACCATTGCAATTTTGCTATCCGGCATCGTCAGTTCCTCCTTCTGATTTATTCCGCTTTTCTATTATACCCGTGCGTCTTTATTGTGACAAGCGCGGGAAACCCGGATACAAAAAGCCCGCGGCAAATACATGCTTGCGGGCTTTCATCCATTTGGTTTTATTGTGCAATAGAAAGGTTATTCATCTCCGCTTTTCCCGCTTTCTTCAACGCGCGCGCACGCTGCTCATCCAGCGTCAAAATCGGATCTTTATGCTCTTCCACCGTGCTCTTGGTGATTAGGCATGCATTGACATCATCACGTGTAGGAATGTCGTACATAATACCAAGCATGATTTCCTCGATGATCGCACGAAGTCCTCGCGCACCTGTCTTGCGTTCAACCGCACGATGCGCAATCGCATGCAGCGCTTCATCTTCGAAGGAAAGTTCCACACCATCCATATCAAAGAGCTTTGCATACTGCTTTACCAGCGCATTTTTAGGCTCTTTGAGAATACGCACCAACGCTTCTTCATCCAGAGACTGCAGCGTTGCTACAACCGGCAGACGCCCCACAAATTCCGGAATCAAGCCAAAATGCAGCAAATCCTCCGGCATAATTTGTGCCAAAAGTTCTCCGGCATCCATGCTGTTTTTGCTGCGTACATCAGCGCCAAAGCCCATAACGCTCTTACCAACGCGATTGGCAATAATCTTATCCAATCCGTCGAATGCACCGCCACAAATAAACAGGATGTTCGTCGTATTGATCTGCAGGAATTCCTGATGCGGATGCTTGCGTCCGCCTTGCGGCGGAACACTTGCCACGGTTCCTTCAAGAATCTTCAAAAGCGCCTGCTGCACGCCTTCACCGGAAACATCCCGGGTAATGGAAGGATTGTCACTCTTTCGCGCAATTTTGTCCACTTCATCAATATAAATGATGCCGCGTTCTGCGCTTTCAATATCATAATCGGCCGCTTGGATCAGTTTCAACAGGATATTTTCTACATCCTCGCCAACATAACCGGCCTCAGTCAAACTGGTTGCATCTGCAATTGCAAACGGTACATTCAGAATGCGAGCCAGTGTCTGCGCCAGCAATGTTTTGCCGGAACCTGTGGGGCCAAGAAGCAGAATATTCGACTTCTGCAGTTCGACACCGTCTTCGTCAACCTCACTGGTAATACGCTTGTAATGATTGTAAACAGCGACGGCAAGCGCTTTTTTCGCCTTCTCCTGTCCGATAACATAGTCATCCAGGACCGCTTTAATCTGTGCCGGCTTGGGGATCTCACCGCCCCATTCCGGTTTCTTTGCCGTCTGATCAAACTCCTCGTCAAGAATGTCGTGACACAGTTCGATGCATTCGTCGCAGATATACACTCCCGGCCCCGCCACAAGGCGGCGCACATCGTCCTGATTTTTACCACAGAACGAGCAGCGTACTCCTTCACGATCGTCGAAATTGTTTGGCATTTGTTTCTCCTCCCGTATGGGAAATTTATCGTCTGGCCTCCACGATTTTATCAACAATCCCATAAGACAATGCTTCATCCGCCCACATATAGTGGTCGCGTTCCACATCGCGGGCAATCTTCTCAATGCTTTGCCCCGTACGTTCAGCCAAAATCCGATTCATACGTTCTTTGGTCTTGATGATCTGTTCGGCCACAATGGCAATATCCGTTGCTTGCCCTTTTGCACCGCCCGAAGGCTGATGGATCATGACCTCAGCGTTCGGCAGGCACGCACGCTTGCCCTTTGCTCCCGCAGCCAGAAGGAACGCACCCATGGATGCGGCCATACCGATGCAGAGCGTGGAAACCTCGCACTTAATATATTGCATCGTATCGTAAATCGCCATACCTGCAGTAACCGACCCACCCGGACTGTTGATGTAAAGCATAATATCCTTTTCCGGATCTTCCGCCTCAAGAAACAGCATCTGGGCAACAATCAGATTGGCCATTTCATCATAAATCTCGCCGGAAAGGAAAATAATACGATCCTTTAACAGGCGGGAATAAATGTCATATGACCGTTCTCCCCGGTTTGTCTGCTCAATCACAATAGGCACAAGGCTCATCTGATGCACTCCTTTTTAACGCAGCGCGCCGAAACAGGGAACTGCCCCGCGGCGCGCCGAAATTAGATTATGCGGTTTTACGCGGCGAAATGCTTATTCCGCCTCTTTCTCCTGCTCGGAATCCTCTGCAGACTCATCTTCCTGCGGCATTGCACCAAGTTCTTTTTCCTGCTCGGTGACAACCGCCTCAGCGCGAAGCAGATCAAATGCCTTGCGCATCGCGATGTCCTCACCGATATAAGCGCGCTGCTGCTCATCGATCTTGCCGCGCAGTTCTTCGATATCCTGCTTCGTAGACTCCGCAAGCTCACGAATTTGCGCTTCGATTTCTTCCTCATCAGCGGCAATATTCTCAGCGGCAACGACGGCTTCCATCACCAGCTGGCTCTTAACGCGGCGCTCTGCTTCGGCACGATAACGATCGCGAATCTGATCCATGGTGCTGCCAGTATACTGGATGAACAGCTCCATCGACAGTCCCTGATAAGACAGGCTGCGCTCCATATCGCGCACCAAAGCGTCAATCTGACGCTCAATCATACTGTTAGGAATGTCAACCTGCGCATTTTCCACAACCTTGGTCAACAGATCGTTGTCAAACTCGGTATCGGAACGCTGTGCAGCTTCCTTGCTCATACGCTCACGCACGGCTGCACGATACTGCTCGAGTGTATCGCAATCCTCGGAAACATCTTTGACAAACTCGTCATCCAGTTCGGGCAGCTGCTTTTCCTGCACCTGCTTAAGCGCAACGTGGAACACAGCATCCTTACCCGCCAGATCTTCGGCATGATACTCGCTGGGGAAGGTCACGTTGATATCCTTTTCCTCGCCGGCTTTCATACCTACGAGCTGTTCCTCAAAACCGGGAATAAAGCGACCGCTGCCAAGCTCCAGATTCTGATCCTGCGCCGTACCGCCGTCAAAAGCAACGCCATCAACCGTACCGGCGTAATCCATCGTCACTGTATCGCCCATAGCAGCTTCCCGCTCTACTTCAACCAACCGTGCCTGACGCTCACGCGTGGCCTGAATATCAGCCTCGACCATCGCGTCGGGAACAGTATACGTCGTGCGGGTCACTTCTATACCCTTATACTGGCCAAGTGTGACCTCCGGCTTTACATCAACTTCAGCAGTAAAGACAAAACCGTTATCGTCGATGCTGACAATGTCAACCGACGGTGCGTCAACCGGCTCAACATCGTGCTCCTTGACAGCAGCCTCGTATGCCTCATAATAAACGGCATCGATCGCATCACTGTAGAACACCTGAGGACCGTAATACTGCTCAATGACCCTGCGGGGCGCCTTGCCCTTGCGGAAACCGGGAACGGCAATGCGGCCGCGGTTTTTCAGATAAGCCGCCTGCAGGGCTTTTTCAAATGTCTCGGCATCGACGGTAATCGTCAGCTTGACTTGGTTCTTTTCCCCTTTTTCGATCGTAGAGGTCATGATTCGGCTCCTTCCTATCGCTCATGAACTATGCAAAAGGCTAATTCGCCTTATATGAGCATACCTGTATACTTTATCATAACCTCCCTGTTTTTGACAAGTGTTTTATTTAACTATTTGCCGAATTT
>JAHZHV010000201.1:2513-3726 GCA_019420085.1 Christensenella sp. | reverse complement strand
CGCGGCGGCGCGAGGGAAGAAAACAAGCGGTGTCTTTTCAAAAGATGGGAACTGTCGTGGGCGCGGCGCACATATGCCGCGCGAAAAGCAGGCGGTGTAAAAGACGCAAAAAAAACGCCGCTTCTCTCAAACGAGAGAAGCGGCGAAATGCCGTACGGTTGTCCTGTGCCTTCCGTCTTTGACGCCTTTTTTAGCGCAGCGGACGGTTTTTCAGCATCTCGGTGACGATGGCGCGATCCTCGCGGTAGGTGACGCCGAACCACTCGGAGTTGGTCACAACGACCTGCATCGACAGCTTGCCTTCGTGAATGAGGCTGTCCAGCATCGTGGGCAGGACGTACTCGGCCTTGAGCGGATTTTCATGTTCCTGACGCAGGAAGGCGTCGAACTTCTCGGCAAACAGCGGCAGCATCTGCGGCGTGAAGCCGAAGATGTTCATCGAAGCGGGCGCGTCGGGGGCAAGCACCTCCGTCTCGTCGCCGGAAAAACTGCGGATAACGCCGTCGTCGCAGCGCTTGATGGAATACTTTTCCGTCACGCGCACGAGCCGGTCGCCGTCCAGCTCACAGATGCCGCGCGTGACCTCGCCAAAGCCTGACAGCGTACTGCCGATCGGGTAGGCAAGCATGCAGGCCTGGCCGGACTTGTCCGCGCATGCGCCAAGCGGGCCGGTGATGTCGGCGTAGGCCTGTTCTCCGTAGAGGTCATCGGCATTGATGACCAGGAACGGGCCGTCCAGATATTTTGCGGCGCTGAGCACGGCGTGCACGGTGCCGTAGGGCTTGGTACGTCCTTCGGGAACCTCGTACCAGTCGGGAAGCGAAGAAAAATCCTGTACGGCGAAGCAAAGTTCCATATCCGGCACGCGCTGGCGCATCATGTCGGGGAAGAACTCTTCCATCGCGGCGTTGATGATGAATACGACCTTTTCAAAGCCGTGCGCTTTGGCGTCGTGAATCGAATACTCCATCAAAAACTCGCCGTTTGGCCCCATGCCGTCGATCTGCTTGCCGCCGCCGTAGCGGGATGCCATGCCCGCTGCCATGATCAGAAGCGTCTTTTTCATTGCCGTCAGCCTCCATATGTTTTTTTGATCAAAATCGCAGTGTCAATTGCTTATGTTGAGTGTATCATGCCCTGCGGCGCGATGCAAGAAAATCGTACTTGCCCGATGCAGGGTGATTGCAACTTTTGCACGGGACTGCTATAATGG
>JAHZHV010000201.1:2126-2492 GCA_019420085.1 Christensenella sp. | reverse complement strand
CGCAATTCGGTTCGGAATTGACAAACAAAAAAACGGAGGAACAAACGGTCATGATCAAGGGTAGGAAATTGCAGCATATCGGTCTTGCGTGCAGCGATGTGGAGAAAAACGCAAAGTGGTATCAGGATGTGCTTGGCTTTGAAGTGCTGGCCTGCTTCGGCGGCGGCGCGCACAATGTGTACTTCTTAAAGAGCGGCGACACCGTCTATGAGATGTACCAGAACGACAACCTCGATCCGCTTGTACAGGGCAAGATCGATCACATCGCCTATGAGTCCAACGACATCGAGGCCGATTATAAGTTCTGCGTCGAGGCCGGATATGAGATCTGCACCAACGGCATCGAGGAGATCCCGCGCTTCTGGG
>JAHZHV010000201.1:0-2116 GCA_019420085.1 Christensenella sp. | reverse complement strand
AACGGCTTCCGTTACTTCAAGATCGTCAGCCCCTGCGGCGAGCAGATCGAGTTCGGTCAGATTCTGTAATAACGGCGGCAAAATTGCAAACGACGGACGGCAGCCTGCCTGCCGTCCGCTTTTTTGTGTGTCAAATCACAGCGCCGCCCGTCCGCGCTTTTTCTTGTGCGCCGCGTTCGGCCGTGCTAAAGGAAAAATTCGGATGAAAGGGCTTGACAGGCAGGCGACACAATCTGCAGGCAGGGGGGCAAGTCTGTCTTTTCTTCTGTCGGGCCGCGGAATATATTGCAAGGCGTGCGTTTCGTCCGGCTGTTGACGGACAACACACATGTTTTTTTGCCTGTTTTCTTTGGATCTGACCATTTTTCAGCAAGACAACAAGGAGGTAGACGCAATGAGAAAGAACAGGTGGATTGTAGCGCTGTTAGCCGTGACGCTGGCAGGCGTGTGTGCAAGCCTTGTGCTGCGCCGCAGGCAGGCGGCCGTGCGCAGATAAGTGCATTTTTCATCAAAAAAAGGGGGACGGTATGGGGCCGTCCCTTTTTTGATGCAGGGTTAAGCGATTTTCCCGCATGGAAATTCTTGCCGTGCCGGGCAAAACACGATATACTGTAGCTGTCACATTTTTACGGCCGCATTTTGCGGCGCGGAACATGAAATTGAAATTTGGAGGATGAAGTATGCTGCACAGAAAAACACTGGCCGTCCTGCTCGTCGCGCTGTTTGTGCTGGCGCTGCTGCCTGCCACGGCGCTGGCCGCTGCCACGCTGCCGGAGGGCGTGACGGAGGATAGCTTTGGGGAGAATACCGTCTACTATAACGACAATTACTATACGACGCTTGTCGATGCGCTCAACGCCGTGTATAAGAGCAGTCCCACCGAAACGGCCATAGTCTATTGCAAGCCCGGCAGCGACGTCGGGGAAATGACGCACGGGCATGTGGCGGACGACCTGATTATCTACGGCAACGGCGCGCGCGTCTCCGGCGGGGAGTATGATCTGGAGATCGATACCTACAAATACGACCGCACAACCGGGAAGCAGAGCAATGACGGTGCATTTTTGACCGGCGACATCCGCGTCGAGGTCCACGATCTGGACGGCATCGCCGCCTGGGGACAGCGCAATACGCCGCATACCATCGACCTTGTGTTCACCAACTGCCGGAACATGAACCGCATCTACTTTACCAATACGGTAAATAAGGAAGGCAGCATCAACGTTACGCTCAACAACTGCAGCTTTGACGCAAATGAGGGCAGCAATGCCAATACGTCGGTCTATTCCAACGCGCCCGGCACGATTGCCATTTCCAATACGACGTTTACGGGCATTGCGGTGGGGCTGAATATCAACCACAAGTCTTTGGGCGTGCAGAATATCACGCTGACAAACTGCACCTTTACCGACTGCGCGCTGAAGGATTCCGCGCAGGCCGCTTCGACAAAGACTTACGGCGCGCCGGTGCGCGTGGTTGCCGCCGAGGGCGCGACAACCAACCTCACCGTCACGAACGCGCAGTTTGTCTACAGCGAGGGTAAGAGCAACGTCGGCAACGGCGATATCCTCATCGGCGACGGCCGCTATGACGCAGCGGAAACGCAGGGCGTCGTGACGCTTGCCATGACCGAAACCCAAGCGCAGGTAATGGTACAGAAGGCGAAGTATTATACCGACGCGAACGGCAATGCTCCGGTCAACGCGGCAAATATGGCCGTCACACCGGTGCAGAAAACGGATGTTCTTGAGGCAAACGCCGACAGTCACTTTGTCGTCAAGGCCCCCCAGCAGCCGCAGGAGCCGGAGGTAAAACCCGATGTGCCCGAAACGGGTGATCGCGGTATCCTGCTCTGGGCGGCGACGCTCGTGACGCTGGGCGGCGTGTGCGCGGGTCTTGTGCTGCGCCGCAGGCACGCCGTCGTGAAAAAATAAAGATACGATCGCAAAAGAACGGGACGGTATACACCGTCCCGTTTTTTTTGCGTTGCGCACCGGTTCCATGCGTGCGCGCTTTTTGCTTTGCCTTTGTATTTTGCATACGCTTTGCGCCGCGGAAAAGGAAAAGAGACGGACAAAGCGGTGGGGGCGGAGAAAGCGTGGGGGCGGGTAGGCCG